>DPMS01000074.1 GCA_003541285.1 Actinomycetota bacterium | reverse complement strand
CTGCTGGCCAGGCTCGCCCAGCAGATCCACGAGCGGACCGTGGACGCCAAGGACCTGATCGGCCGGATGAACACCGAGATGCGGTCACGGAAGATGTCCTCGGGCAAGACGGTCGGCGTGAGGTGGCTGCTGGCGGACGGGCTCGACGACGAACAGCGCGCGGTGTGCGGGCTGCTGGACGCCGACGCCTCCCGGCTCAATCCGGACTCCCTGGCCCGGATGCGCGGCCACTTCGCCGCGCAGATCAAGACCGCCCGTGCCCGGCATCGTGAACTCCCCTACCGGGAGCTGCTGGCCCAGGTACTGGACTACCGTCGCTGGCGGCAGTTCGTGTTCCAGATGGTCAGCCCCGAGGGCACCGAGGAGAAGCTGACCCGGGCGCGGCACAGCCGGCTGTCCGGCGGCGAGCAGTCGGTCTCATTGCACCTGCCGCTGTTTGCCGCCGCGCACGCGATGCTGAACTCGGCACATCAGCACGCACCGCGCCTGCTGGCCCTCGACGAGGCGTTCGCCGGGGTGGACGACACCGGCCGCGGCGAGCTGATGGGCCTGGCCGCACAGTTCGATCTGGACCTGTTCATGACAGGCTACGACCTGTGGGCGGCCCAGGCCGGCGTCCGCGCCGCCGCACACTACGACCTGGCGCACTCTCCCATCGAGCACACCGTCAGCGCACTGCTACTGGTGTGGGACGGAGCGCAGCTCCTCGCCGACGAGGCAGGCGACCTGTCCGCCGCGCTCGGTTCGCCCGGCACCCGGCGGACGATCACCGCTGCGGCGTGAGGCCACCGTGGCCGAGGACCTGACGGAGCTGCGCGGAGAGGGCTGGAAACGGCTGCTCGCCGCGGCCCGGCGCAGCCTGGCTGGACGCGGCCCCGCGCCAGCGGCACGGCACCCGTCTGCATGACGCTCTGGTCATCGTCGGCGGCTCGCTGCGCGACCGGCCCGCCGAACGGGAACGGGAACAACAGCAGCGCGCGGACACCATCGCGACGGCGGGTGCGTCCATGCCCGTCAGCGAGGCATGGTTCGGCTCCTGGTGGTCGGCGCTGGAGGACGGCGGGCCGATCGCCAGGCTGCTGCGCCGCGGCAGTGACCGGATGCTCGAACATGCGGTGAGGATCCTGGAACACCTGCACAGCCGCGGGCCGGGTAACCCGAGCCCGCTGCCGGTGCTCGCCGAGCAGGTCACCGGCGGCACCCGGGGCACTGCTCGCGCACAGGCTCATGTGCACGGGTTAAACATCGGTCACCTGACCGATGTTTCCGGCTGCAACTTGCAGCAGTATTTGTCGTGCAACCGGCGCAGAGTCAACGGCCAGCCCGGGATCGCCCGGGCTGGCCGCGCGCTGGGCCGGCGCCTGTCCCTGGCCCGCATGGCCGCTGGCCTGACGCTGCCCGCTCCACCTGACGCCAGAGCGTGCGCCAGACCCCGGCTCCCCCTCGCCCAAGGACTGTGATGAACGACGACCAGCACCACCGCGACCACGGCGATCTGCCTTCAGAACATCCGGTGAGCCGGCCAATGCCGGGCCTGGGCCCGCTGGAAAGCGCCATCATGCTCACCCTGTGGGACACCTCTGAACCGCTCAAAGTCACCGAGGTGACCAAACGTCTGGCCTACCCGCGCGATCTCGCCTACACCACGGTGATGACCGTGCTGACCATCCTCTGCCGTAAGGACCTGGCCCGCCGCCACCGCAACGGCCGCGCCTGGCTATACGCACCCACGCTCAGCCGGGATGACTACCTGACTCAGCGGGTACGCGACCTGGTCGCCCTCGCTCGCGACCCCGAAACAGTGATGCGCAACGCGCTAACCGAGCCGCAGTGCCAAAGCGCATAATGCGGCCCAGGATGATTTCGGCACCTGGCGTCTCCGCGAGTTCCATCTCCTGCCCGACCGCTACCTTCTGCGCGGCCGTCGGCGGGGGCGACGCCGCCGCCGACGATGGGCACACCTGGTCGGCGCCATCGCGCTCGGCGCCCACGCCCATGACCTGGTATCGGTCTCCTGCGCAGGGCCGTCGTTCTGCCAGGCCGTGGATTTCCCCGGTTGCGCTTTCGGCTACGACGGATCGGCTGGAGCACGGCGACGGTGTTCCGCACGGCGAGCGGCAACGTGAGGGCGGGCCGTCACCGGGCCTGGGTGAGCTGGCTCCGCCCACCCCGGCCGGTTCGTCCTCAGCCGGGCAGCGTGGAGGCAATGGTGGGGCGGGCCCGGACCGGGGAGACCGCGGTGATGCCCGACATGTTCGCGCCCTTGTCGATCAGCACCGGCCCGGTCGGTCCCGCGGTCCGGGCGAAGTGCCGGGTGAGAAGCTCGTCGAACTCCTCGGTGCGAAGCGGCCGCGAGAAGTAGAACCCCTGCCCCACCTGGCATCCGAGCATCCTGAGCCCGGCGACCTGGTTCTCGGTTTCCACGCCCTCAGCCACCGCCGATATGCCCATGGCATCGGCCAGGTCGATGACGGCCCGGACGATCGCCGAGTCCACCTGGCTCTCGGCGACGCCCTGTACGAAGGTGCGGTCCACCTTTACTTCGTGCACCGGGAACTGCTTGAGGTACGCAAGTGAGGAGTGGCCGGTGCCGAAGTCGTCGATGGCCAGGCGTACGCCCAGCCGGTTGAGCTTCTTCATGACCTCGCGAGCGCCGGAAAGGTCTTCCATGACCATGGTCTCGGTGATCTCGAATATGAGCAGCTCCGAGGGCAGGCCGGCTGCATCGAGGGCCGCCCCCACCTGCGGCAAGAGCCCGCTCTCCTGGAACTGGCGGGGTGAGAGGTTGACGCTGATGGGCAGGTCCACGTCCAGCCGGTCCCGGATCGAGCGCACCTGCCGGCACGCTTCGTCCAGAACGTAACGGCCCAGCGGCAGTATCAGCCCCGTCTCCTCTGCCATCGGGATGAACCTCATGGGGCTGATCAAACCGTTCGTGGGGTGGCGCCACCGCACCAGCGCCTCTGCGCCCACGATGTGCTGCTCGTCAAGGGAGTAGAACGGCTGGTAATGCACCTCGAGTTCATCTCGCTCGAGCCCTTTGCGCAGATCGGCCTCGATCTGGAGCCGCTCGGAGGAGCGGGTTCCCATGGAAGCTTGGTCGAACACCTTGTAGATGCCGCTCCCGCCCTTGGCCTTGGCGTCGTACATCGCCACGTCGGCGTTGCGAAGCACGTCGTCGGCTGTCTTACCTGGCTCTGTGAGGGCGATGCCGACCGACACGCTGGCGACCAGCTCGTAGCCGTCGGGCAGCACCATGGGCTGTTCGACGGCGGCGCAGATGCGCCGCGCCGCAGCGACCGCCACCTCCACTCCAGCCACGTCCTCCAGCAGCACCACGAACTCGTCGCCGCCGAAGCGGGCAAGCAGGTCGTGACTTCGCACCACCCCCTTCATGCGCGCCCCGATCGCCACCAGGAACCCGTCGCCGGTCACGTGACCAAGGCTGTCGTTGATGCTCTTGAAGCGGTCCACATCGACGAAGATCAGAGCGTGGGTCTTGCAGTCCAGGGCTGACCGCCGCAGCGCCTGATCGAGGCGCTCCACCAGCAGCCGGCGGTTCGCCAGGCCGGTGAGGCTGTCGTAGCAGGCGTGATGGTGGAGTTCGTCTTCGAAGGCTTTGCGTTCGGTGATGTCACGAAAGGCGATCACCGCGCCTGACGGTGTGCCGTCACTCATGACCGCAGAGGCCGTATACGCAACCGGGATGGTGCCGCCGTTCTTGCCGCGGAACCGGGCGTCGTCCTCCCGGATGGTGCGGCCCGTGCGCATGGCTTCGCGGGCCGGTACGAGCAGGAAGTCGGGCGCCGTGAGGACACCATCGCTCACCGGGTCGTCGATCGTGATGTTGAGCGACGGCAGCTCGATCATGTCGGCCGCAGCCCGGTTGACGAAAGTCAGCTTCCCGTCTGCGTCTATGGCACAGACGCCTTCTCCGATATTGAGGGTGATCGAGGAGAGCCTCTCGCGCTCGACATGGACCTGCTGGTATAGCTCGGCATTGCTGAGCGCCCCGTTGCCCACGGCGGCCAGGGCCTTCAGCAGGCCCCGATCGGCGTCGTCGAAAGGCTCATCCCGGCGCCGGCCCGACGCCACCAGCCACTGCTGCTGATCGGCAACGGTCATAGGCGCCGCCAGCTGACCAGGACCCGGGTCATCAGGCGTCAGGGTGGCCTCCGGGCTACGAAGCAGCCACCGTACCGACCCCAGGATCGTCTCGAGCACCGCCTGCTGCCGCAGCCCGCGGTTTGCCTCCAAGGTGACCTCGTACAACCCCTCCATCCGGGCGCGGTCGTACAGCGCCGCGAACCGGGCACTGATGAGCCGACGCTCCACGACCAGTCCCGGGATTGCCAACGCCACCGCCCACAGATGAGCCTGTATCGCCAATGCCAAAACCACGCCAACCAATGCTCCTGCGCCAGCAAGTGTCACCTGGATCGGAAGATCGTTGGTGAACTCTCCCCAGGCCGTGCCCATCGAGACCACAACGCCGGCCACGAGAAACGTATTGATGACGAAGTACACTCCCACCCCGAGCGTGATGGCTGCAGTCTGACCTGCGGTGAGGGAATTCGAGGGAGCAGCGATACTGCGGCTCACAGCCAGTCCCAGACCCGCCGCTATCAGAACTTGCCCAGCATTGAAGGCCGACTTGACAAGAGGGCGCCGGCGGGCCGCCTGAGCCAGGACGGTCGCCAGAGCAAAGGTCCCCAAAGTGACCAGCGGTGGCACGAGGAGGGCGAGGATCACAAAGAAACCCTCGTCCATATTGAAGGCCCCAGATTCGCCTCCCCGGTACACCACGACCGGCCACACCCAGCTCCCCAGGACAAGAACGCCCATCGTAGCTGCGACGATCCATTGGCTCTCGTCGACGTGCCCCGAGCCCGATTGCCTCCATACGGCGACGAATAGGGTAAACGCACCACCCACGACCGAAGCCGCGACGACGGCCCAGGTAGCACGCGGGACCTTCATAGCTTGACTACCGCATCAGGCACGTGTCAGCTCCATGCTGAGCTGTTCCAGGCGGAGCCACTCCAGGCAGAGCCGTCCCAGGCGGAGCCACTCCAGGCAGAGCCGTTCCAGGCCCAGCCACTCCAGTCCCCGCTGTTCCACGTTGCGCCGTTCCAGGCCCAGCCGTNNCCAGCCGTTCCACGCCCAGCCATCGGATGGCGTCTGATTCCAGGAGGTCCCCGACCACAGGTTCGTGTTCCATGTGTCGACGGGGCGGGTGGGCGACAGCGAGACGGTGGTGCCAGGCGAGGCCGGGGTCAGGTTGGCGGCCGACTGGTTGAAGTTCATCGGGCCCGCGGTAGCCGCGGCGTAGGCGTTGAGGGCCCCGTGGCCGTCGACGAAGGGGTTGCCGACCGGACCAGGGCTGGTATTGCCGAGCAGGCGGGCCTTTATCTGGTTGGGGGTGAGACCCGGGTTGTCGGCCAGGACCAACGCTGCCGCCCCACTGGTGATAGCCGCGCTGAACGAGGTACCCGAGCCGACGAAGTTCGCCGAGCCGACCCGGGCGGAGGGGTAGTTGTTGT
>DPMS01000180.1 GCA_003541285.1 Actinomycetota bacterium | reverse complement strand
GCCCGGCGGCTGCCCGGATGCTGCGAGCCGTCTGAGGTCGTGCTTGTTGTCCTCGCGCGGCCTGTCACGGTAACGGGGACCAATGCGCCAGTACATGCACCAGCAGCCGTTCGAGGCCCCGGCTTTGCCGAAGAGATCTTCGAGCGCTGGCCACCGCTCGGGGGTGACAGGGCTGATCGTGAGATCCATCATGGCGCCCCTGAGGTGGCGGGTGGTCGGGCCACGCGATGGCGTAGTACGGGTCCTGCTCGTTGCGGATGCGTGGGTAGCGCCTCCGGTCGGCCGCGTGGCCGATGGCGGCCAGGAACGCCAGCACGATCCCAGCAGTGCCGCTGCACAGCGCCGGGTCAAGCTCGTCGTCATCCGGCCTGCCCTGCCACGCCGGCGCCGTCCCGCGCCATCACCAGCAGCCACTCCAGCGCGTCCCTGGCCAGAACCACACCATCCGGGCAGACCTCCGCCATCCAGGCAGCATCCCACGACAGCAAAAACACCCCCAGCGCCGCCTTGCAGAACACTCAATATCGCGTCGCGGCACGGAGGACACGGGGTGGGTGACTTCACCCGGCCAGCCGCTCTCGTGGGTGAGGCGAATTTCCAGGCGGCCGACATACTGTTAGGTGGGACGCGGCTAACGCATCGATCGTGGCCTGGACAGGAGGTCAGCCTTGATGGGACTGCACCAGGTTGCTGCCGCCCTCGTGGCGCCGGGTAAGGGCATTCTCGCCGCGGACGAAAGCATCGCGACAATGTCCAGGCGGCTTGAGGCAGTGGGTGTTGTGCCGAGCGCGGACACCCGCCGTGACTACCGGCGGCTGCTGCTGACCACGCCGGGCCTGGACAGCTGGGTCTCCGGGATCATCCTGTGCGACGAGACGCTCGGCCAGGACCTGCCGGGTGGCACGACGTTCGGCGAGGGCGCAGCGGCGTTCGGAATCATGGCCGGTATCAAGGTCGACAAGGGGGTCACGCCGCTGCCTTTCGCTGACGGCGGATTGGTCACCGAGGGGCTGGATGGCCTCCGTGGCCGGCTGGAGGCCTACCGGGAGCGCGGCGCGGTCTTCGCCAAGTGGCGGGCCGTGCTCAGCCCGGCCGGCCTGCACCGGCGCACCGTCCATGCGAACGCGCACGCCCTGGCCCGCTATGCGGCGCTGTGCCAGGAGGCAGGCATCGTGCCGATCGTGGAACCCGAGGTGCTGATGGACGGCGGCCACGGTCTTGCCGTCTGCCGGGCAGCCACGGCCAGCGCGCTTGGCGCCGTCTTCGCTGAGCTCGACGCGATGGGCGTTGATCCCCGCGGCATCGTCCTCAAGCCGAACATGATCATTTCAGGGACACAGCACGAGGACCAGGCCAGGCCGGCCGAGGTCGCCCGCGAGACGCTGCACGTACTGAGTGCGACCGTGCCGCCGGCCGTTCCAGGCATCGCGTTCCTGTCCGGCGGTCAGTCGAACGAGCAGGCGTGCGCCAACCTCGCGGCCATCAACGCGCGGGCCGCGACTGACGGCGCGCCGCCATGGCGGCTCACCTTCTCGTTCGGGCGTGCCCTCGTCAGCGATGCGCTGCGCACCTGGCATGGCGTGGCGGCCAACGCCGAAGAGGCGCAGAACAGGCTCGCGGCGAACTGCCGGCGCGCCGGCGAGGCGTCGAAGGGCCCGGTCACCGCGGCGGCGGGGGCCTGAGCGGCGATGCGTGAAGAACGCAAGACGCTGACCCGCTACACCATCGAGGCCGAACACCGCCATCCCGGCTCGACCGGTGACTTCTCGGGGCTGCTCAACGCGGTGGCAACGGCCGTGAAGATCATCAGCAACCAGGTCAGCCGCGGCGCCCTGGCCGGCGTACTGGGAAGCGCCGGGGTGGAGAATGTCCAGGGCGAGGTGCAGAAGAAGCTCGACCTCATCAGCAACGAGGTGATGATCGGCGAGACGGAGTGGACCGGGCACCTGGCCGCGATGGCGTCGGAGGAGGTGGAAGACGTCTATCCCGTCCCGGCAGCCGGCCGCCGCGGGAAGTACCTGCTGGTATTCGACCCGCTGGACGGTTCGAGCAACATAGACGCCAACATCTCGGTGGGCACGATCTTCTCGATCCTGCGCAGCCCTGACCCGGGTGCGCAGCCGCGGGCCGAGCACTTCCTCCAGCCGGGCACCGCCCAGGTGTGTGCCGGCTTCGCCCTGTACGGGCCATCGACGATGCTGATCCTCACCACCGGCGACGGCGTCGACGGATTCACGCTAAATCGCGACATCGGGGCGTTCGTTCTTACTCATCCGCGGCTGCGCATCCCGGAGAACTGCGGGGAGTTCGCTATCAACGCCTCCAATGAGCGCTTCTGGGAACCGCCGGTGCGCCGCTACATCCAGGAGTGCCTGGCGGGCGGGACCGGGCCGCGGGGCCGGGACTTCAACATGCGCTGGATCGCCTCCCTGGTGGCTGAGACGTACCGCATCCTCATCCGCGGCGGTGTCTTCCTGTACCCCAGGGACAGCAAGGAGCCGGCCAGGCCGGGGCGGCTCCGGCTGCTCTATGAGTGCAATCCGATCTCCTTCATCGTGGAACAGGCCGGCGGCGGCGCCAGCACCGGCCGCGAGCGCGTGATGGAGATCCAGCCCACGAGCCTGCACCAGCGCGTGCCGCTGATATTCGGATCAAGGAACGAGGTCGAGCGGATCGAGCGCTACCACCGCGACCAGGCCAGCGGGCAGGGACCGGCCTTCGATGACTCGCTCTTCAACAACCGCTCCCTGTTCCGGACCCCTTGACCAGCCGGAGAACAGGTGTCGGCCAAGCATCCCATCGTTGTCATCACCGGCTCGTCCGGCGCGGGCACAACCTCGGTGACCAGGACCTTCCAGCACATCTTCCTGCGTGAGCGGATCAGCGCGACGATCGTCGAGGGCGACTCGTTCCACCGGTACGACCGGGACCAGATGCGGGCCGCCATGGCGGAGGCCGAGGAGGAAGGCAACCGCCACTTCTCCCATTTCTCGCCCGAGGCGAACCTGCTCGAAGAGCTTGAGACCCTGTTCCGCGAGTACGGCGAGAACGGTCACGGCAAGATCCGCAAGTACCTCCACGACGAGGAGGAGGCCGGGCCGTTCGGGCAGCAGCCGGGGACCTTCACGCCGTGGGCAGATGTCGGCCCCGGCAGCGACCTGCTCTACTACGAGGGACTGCACGGCGCCGCCGTCACCGAAAAGGCAAACATCGCTCAGCACGCTGACCTGCTGGTCGGAGTTGTCCCGATCATCAACCTCGAGTGGATCCAGAAGCTTCATCGCGACAAGGCCGCCCGCGGCTACACCAGCGAGGACGTGGTCGGTACGGTGCTGCGTCGCATGCCGGATTATGTGAATTACATCTGCCCGCAGTTCTCCCGAACGCACGTGAACTTCCAGCGCGTCCCGACGGTGGACACATCGAACCCGTTCATCGCCCGGGACATCCCAAGTGCCGACGAGAGCTTTGTCGTGATCCGGTTCGCCAACCCGAAAGGCATTGACTTCCCCTACTTGCTGTCGATGCTGCACGACTCGTTCATGTCACGGCCGAACATCATCGTCGTGCCAGGCGGGAAGATGGAGCTGGCGATGCAGCTCATCTTCACCCCGCTCATCCTGCGGCTGATGGAAACACGGCGCCGGACCTGAACGCCCGCAAGCAGCAGCCGGCACGCGCCGTCCGGCGAGCCCGTTCTCACCCGGGTGAGCCCGGACCGGACTGCCGGACAGAGCCCCAGGCCGGGCTTGAACTGGGCGGCACCACACTGGTGATGTCCGGCAGCCCGGCCGCTGGCACACCGGTGATGGCAGCCTCGCCGCTGGCCGCACTCGACCCGCCCCGCAAAGTGCTGGTCCGGGCCGGCGCCGGGCAGACAATGGTTTCCTATTACGCGCCCGCCGAACTCGCGGCCCGGCATCAGCTCAGCGCTGAACTGGCGGGAAACCTGGCCGGCATCGACGCGCCCACCGACGCACTCATCGCCCCTGGCCGCCGGGAGCACCGGGCGGCGGGGCTCCGGGAGCCGGCCGGCCGCGGGATCCGCGGGAGCCGTGGCTTACCCGGGGTCGTAGGCGAGGTTGGGGCGCAGCCAGCGTTCGGCTTCGGTGAGGCTGACGCCCTGCCGCCGGGCGTAGTCCTCGGCCTGGTCCTTGCCTATCCGCCCGACGGTGAAGTACCGCGATGAGGGGTGGGCGAAGAGCAGCCCGCTGACGCTGGCGGCCGGGGACATCGCGCACGACTCGGTGAGGGCCAGGCCGAGTTGCCCGGCGCTGAGCAGGCCGAACAGGATTCGTTTGCCGCTGTGGTCCGGGCTCGCGGGGTAGCCGAACGCGGGGCGGATGCCGCGGAACCGCTCGGCGTGCAGGTCCTCGATCGCCGGGTCGGCGCCGGGCTCGTACCAGTCGCGCCGGGCCTGGAGGTGGATGTACTCGGCGAAGGCCTCGGCCAGCCGGTCGGCCAGTGCCTTAACCATGATCGACTGGTAGTCGTCGCGGCCGGCCTGATAGGTGGCAGCGAGTTCCTCCGCGCCGTGGATAGCCACCGCGAACCCGCCGAGATGGTCCCTGGCGGGAGCCACGTAATCGGCGAGGCACCGGTTGCGCCTCCCCGCGGGCTTGGCGGTCTGCTGCCGCAGCATCGGCAGCCGGAGCCTGCCGGGGGCGAGGTCAACCAGGATGTCATCGCCTTCGGAATGCGCGGGCCAGAAGCCGTAGGCGCCCCGGGCCTGCAGATGGCCGCCGTCGATGATCTGGTCGAGCAGGGTGTTCGCGTCATCGAAAAGCTCGCGTGCGGCCGGCTGGCTGAGGATCGCCGGGTACTTGCCCTTCAGTTCCCAGGCGAGGAAGAAGAACTGCCAGTCGATCATCCCGCGCAGCGCGGTCAGGTCGGGGTGGACAGTGCGGACCCCGGTGAACGCCGGGACGGGCAGGTCGTCGAACGGGACCTGCTCACGATTCGCGCGGGCCTGTTCCAGGGTCAGCAGGGGACGCTGCTGCGACTTCTCGTGCTGGTCCCGCAGGTGCTGCTGCTCGGCGCGGTTGGTGGCGGCCAGCACCCTGGCCCGGTCGTCGCTGAGCAGGTCCGAGACCACGCCGACGACACGGGAAGCGTCGAGCACGTGAACTGTGGTGCCGTCATAGGCAGGGGCCACCCGCACAGCGGTGTGCTGGCGTGAGGTGGTGGCGCCGCCGATGAGCAGCGGCAGTTTCAGTCCACGGCGCTGCATCTCGGTGGCGACGCTGACCATCTCATCCAGCGACGGGGTGATGAGTCCTGACAGCCCGACCGCGGCGGCGCCTTCGGCGACCGCGGTGTCCAGGATGACAGCTGCGGGGACCATGACACCGAGGTCTATGACCCGGTAGTTGTTGCAGCCGAGGACGACTCCGACGATGTTCTTGCCGATGTCGTGCACATCCCCCTTGACCGTCGCCAGCACTATCGTTCCCTGGCCACGATCGGAGCTGACGCTCCCCTGCAGGCGTGCCTGTTCCTTCTCGGCTTCCATGTAGGGCTCAAGGTAGGCAACCGCACGCTTCATCACCCGCGCGCTCTTGACTACCTGGGGCAGGAACATCTTCCCAGCGCCAAAAAGGTCGCCCACGACCTTCATGCCGTCCATCAAAGATCCCTCGATCACGTCGAGGGGGCGCACTGCCTGCTGCCGTGCCTCCTCGGTATCGGCCTCGATGAAGTCGGCGATGCCGTGCACAAGCGCGTGCGCCAGGCGCTGCCGCACCGGCGCCTGGCGCCAGGACAGGTCCACCGCGCGGCCGGTCCCGGGCCCGCGTACCGTCTCAGCGAACGCGACCAGCCGGTCGGTGGCGTCGTCGCGCCGGTCGAACAGCACGTCCTCGACAAGCTCCAGCAGGTCGGCGGGGATGTCCTCATAGACCGCGAGCTGCCCGGCGTTGACGATGCCCATATCCAGCCCGGCGTGCACGGCGTGGAAGAGGAACGCCGAGTGCATCGCCTCGCGCACCACGTCGTTGCCGCGGAAGGAGAACGACAAGTTGGAGATGCCGCCGCTGGTTCGTGCCCCTGGGCAGCGCCGCTTGATCCGGGGCAGCGCGTGGATGAACGCCTTGGCGTAGCCGTTGTGCTCGGCGATGCCGGTGGCGACCGCGAGCACGTTGGGGTCGAAGATGATGTCCTCGGGAGGGAACCCGGCCCGCTGCGTCAGCAGGTCGTAGGCGCGGCCGCAAATGGCCACCTTGCGCTCGGTGGTGTCGGCCTGCCCCTGCTCATCGAAGGCCATCACGACAACGCCGGCGCCATGGTCGCGGATGTGCCGGGCCTGCTCAAGAAATGGCCCCTCGCCTTCCTTGAGGCTGATCGAGTTGACCACGCCCTTCCCCTGCACGCACTTGAGCCCGGACTGCAGCACGCTCCACCGCGAGCTGTCGATCATGACCGGGATGCGGGCGACCTCCGGCTCGGTTGCGATCAGGTTCAGGAATGTGGTCATCGCCTGCTCGCTGTCGAGCAGATCGGCGTCCATGTTGACATCCAGCAGATTGGCCCCGCCCCGTACCTGCTCCAGCGCCACCTCCACGGCGCCCTGGTAGTCACCCGATTCGATCAGGCGCCGGAACCGCTTCGAGCCAGTGACGTTGGTGCGTTCCCCGATCATCACGAACCCGGTATCGGTGCCGATCTCGAACGGCTCCAGCCCGCTGAGCCGGGTGCGCGCCGACGGCGCGGCAACCGGGCGGGGCGCCAGGCCGGCCACGGCGGCCGCGATCCGCGCTGTATGCGCCGGCGTCGTCCCGCAGCACCCTCCGACCACGTTCACCATGCCAGCCGCGGCGAACTCGCCGAGCAGCCGCGCAGTTTCCTCCGGTGCCTGCTCATAGCCACCGAAGGCGTTCGGCAGGCCGGCATTTGGATGACACGCCGTGTACGCGCCTGCGATCCGGGACAGTTCCGCCACGTGCGGGCGCATCTCCGCCGCGCCCAGCGAGCAGTTCACCCCGACCACCATCGGCCTGGCGTGCTCGACTGCGCGCCAGAACGCCTCCACCGTCTGCCCGGAAAGCGTCCGCCCGCTCAGGTCCACGATTGTCACCGAGATCCACAACGGCAGGTGGGCGGCGACATCCCGGGCGGCCGCGATCGCGGCCTTCGCGTTGAGCGTGTCGAAGATCGTCTCGATCAGCAGCAGGTCCACGCCGCCGTCGGCCAGCGCCTCGAGGATCTCCTCGCGGCTCGGAATCTCCGTCGGATAGCTCTTCAGGCCTTTGGTTTTGATGGACAATCCTGCCCTCTACCGGTAAAATTTCGTGTTTTCCGCGCCCAGATGGCGGAATTGGTAGACGCACCAGTTTCAGGTACTGGCGGGTAACACCGTGGAGGTTCGAGTCCTCTTCTGGGCACCAGATCGCTAAGCAGCAAATCCAGTAGTAAATCGCAAATCCAGACCCGATCACGCAGGAAAACGGCAAGTGCCGTGATTTCTTGCGTCCGCCGGGATTTTTTCACGTCCATTCGGTGCGCCGGTTCAGGGCGGTCGCTGTGGTCGGGCGCATTATCGCACATTTAAGCCTGCCGCCCCGCGTATCGTTGCCGGCGACCCGCAGTTTCGCGCGCTCCCTGCCCGGCAGACCCCGCAAATGAGGGTTTTCCTCATCCCCTGTTAAGCGCCGCGGTTATTGTCCGGCTCGGCCCATGGCGTAGCATGGAGGGCTGGCATCAGCCGCCGCGGCCGGTCGGCCGTGCGCCGCTTTTTCGTGGAGGAGAAAAGCATGGTGGAGGATGCAGGTCCGGAACTGCCTGGCGCGATCAGCGTGTCCTGCCTCCGCAACCTGTTCTATCGAGAGACCGAGGCACGCGGCGCGTGCAGGATGCCGCCAGCATCGCTGCGGCGGGCGCCGGCCACCGCGAGGCGGCATTATGCGGGGAATTTCGTCTGTCCGCAGTCATGCCCGGATGCGTGACATCGCCGGGCACAGGCACAACTCGAAAGGCGGCCGGCATCCTCCTGAGCGCCGCCGCCGTCCCGCGCGTTACGCCGCCGTCAGGCCGCGCTGCCTGCCGCCACCAGCTTGACCGCAAACAGGGCGAGCTGGTTGGAGTTTTCCAGGTTGAGCTTGCGCTTGATGTTGGCCTTGTGGGATTCGATGGTCTTGATGCTGCGCGAGAGCTGCGCCGCAATTTCCGCCGTGCCCATGCCGTTGCCAACCAGGTGCAGCACCTCCAGCTCGCTGGGGGAAAGGTTGCTCACCGGCGAGACGCCGCTTTCCCTGCCCATTGCCTTCTTCAGCATCTGGGAGCGCAGCGTATCGCTGACATAGAGCTCGCCCTGCAGCACCTGACGCAGCGCATTCAGCAGGGTGTCGGTCGCGGCCTGCTTCATCACGTAGCCGCGGGCGCCCGCTTTCAGCACCGATTCGGCATAAATCGACTCGTCGTGCATGGCGAGCACCAGGATGGGAAGGTCGGAAAACTCGAATTGCAGCCGCCGCACCAGCTCCAGGCCGGAAGCACCCTCCAGCGACAGATCGACGATGGCGACGTCGTGCCGGCACGCGCGGTTCGCCCGCACCGCCTCCTCGATTTTTTCGGCCTGGCAACACGCAATCATGTCCGGCTCGCGGTCGATCAGCATGGCCATGCCCTGCCTGACGATGGCGTGATCGTCCACGATCATTACTCTGGCTTTGCGATTTTCATCAAACTGCATGATTCTTAGA
>DPMS01000764.1 GCA_003541285.1 Actinomycetota bacterium | reverse complement strand
GGCGGGACGGGCCGCCCCTACCTGGTGGAGGGTGTGGGGGAGGACATCTGGCCGCAGACCTATGACCCCGGCATCTGCGACCAGGTGATCGCGGTCAGCGACGCGCAGTCGTTCGGCATGACCCGCAGGCTGGCACGCGAGGAAGCGTTGCTGGTAGGCGGCTCGTGCGGGCTCGCCGTGGTCGCTGCGCTGCGGGTCGCCGCCACGGCCGCGCCCAGCGACCTGATCGTGGTGCTGCTGCCCGATGGCGGTCGCGGCTACCTGTCGAAGATCTTCAACGACGAATGGATGGCCGACTACGGCTTCCTGACCGCACAGACCGCAGAACCCAAGATCGGTGACGTCCTGGCGCGCAAGCAGGCCGGGTTGCCGGCGTTCGTCCACGTCCACCCGGCCGAGACGGTCACCGCCACGATCGGGATCCTGCGTGAGTACAACGTGTCGCAGATGCCGGTGATGAACACCGAACCGCCGGTGATGGCCGCCGAGGTGATCGGCTCGGTGGTGGAACGTGACCTGCTGGACGCGCTGGTTTCCGGGCGGGCGGACCCGAAGGACCCGATCGGCCAGCACATGTCGCCGCCACTGCCGATGGTCGGCTCGGGCGAGCAGGTCACCCGCGCGGTGGAGGCACTGGAGAAGGCAGGCGCGGCAGTGGTGCTGGTGGACGGCCGCCCGGCCGCGATGATCACCCGCCAGGACGTGCTTGCCTTCCTGGCGGGGGCCAGCGCATGAGCGGGCCCGGGTTCGAGACGCTGGCGATCCATGCCGGGCAGGAACCGGATCCCCGGACGGGGGCGGTGGTCCCGCCCATCTACCAGGTATCCACCTACGCCCAGGACGGGGTCGGCGGGCTGCGCGGCGGCTACGAGTACTCGCGGACGGCCAACCCGACCCGTACCGCGCTGGAGGAGTGCCTGGCCGCACTGGAGGGCGGGACGCGCGCGCTGGCGTTCGCCTCCGGCATGGCGGCCGAGGACTGCCTGCTGCGCACCGTGTGCCAGCCGGGCGACCATGTGCTGATCGGCCATGACGCCTACGGCGGCACATACCGGCTGTTCGACAAGATCCTCACCCGCTGGCAGGTGAGCTATCAGCCGGTGCCGATGTCCGACGCCGGTGCTGTCCGCCAGGCACTGGCCGAGCGCCCGGCGCGGGTGGTCTGGGTGGAGACACCCACCAACCCACTGCTGTCCATCGTGGACCTGGCCGCCCTCGCCCAGGCCTGCCGGGAGGCGGGCGCGCTGCTGGTGGTGGACAACACGTTCGCCTCGCCCTACCTGCAGAATCCGCTGGCACTCGGTGCCGACGTGGTGGTCCACTCCACCACCAAGTACCTGGGCGGCCACTCCGACGTGGTCGGCGGCGCGGTGGTGGTCGCTGACCCCGCACTCGGCGAGCGCCTCGCCTTCTCCCGGAACGCCACGGGCGCGGTGGCGGGTCCGTTCGACGCGTGGCTGACGTTGCGCGGGATCAAGACCCTGGCGGTCAGGATGGACCGCCACAGCCAGAACGCCGCGCGGGTCGCTGGTGTACTCGCCACGCATCCGGCGGTGACGGCGGTGCTCTATCCCGGCCTGCCCAGCCATCCCGGCCACGAGGTGGCGGCCAAGCAGATGCGGGGATTCGGCGGCATGGTGTCATTCCGGGTCCGCGGTGACGAGGAGGCGGCGGTCGCCGTCTGCGGGCGGACCCGGTTGTTCACGCTGGGCGAGTCGCTCGGCGGGGTGGAGTCCCTGATCGAGCATCCGGCCCGGATGACGCACGCGTCGGCCGCCGGGTCGCCGCTGGCGGTCCCGGGCGACCTGGTCCGGCTGTCGGTCGGTATCGAGTCCGGCGACGACCTGCTGGAAGACCTGACCCAGGCGCTGGCCGGCTGATCGGCCAGCGTGCGCGGGCGGTGCCCGGGCCGGCCGTTAAGGCGAGCGCGGGAGCAGTTATCGCGGCGGTCACGAGCCGCCGGGGGAAGGACACCATCAGACACGCTCCGGGGGGCCGATTCCGGCATGAGGTAATGCATCAGTAAATGGGGGGCAAAGTAATAGCCGGGGCTGGCGGAACGCCCGGATGAGATTACTGCAAAGGGCGCCTGGCAAATATCCGCTTTGGGGTGAATCGCAGCCCGCCGGCCTCACCGCCCCCGCGGGGCCCGCAGGCTCAGGTGTTCCAGACCATGAGCACGAGGATGACCAGCCAGATCAGGCTGACCACGCCGGCCATCGAGGCGATCCGGCCCCGCTCCACGCTCGCGATGTGCGCGGCCGCCGCGGCTCCGGCCGTGGCAGGCTGCCCGGGGCTGGCCTCTTCATCTGTCCCGGACTCGTCCCCGGCCGGGGCGCTCAGATCGTGGTCACCGGCCTGGCCGGCCGGAGCGCTGGCGGCTTCTTCCTTGCCTGCCGCTTCCAGCGCTGCGGCCGCCCGGCGCTGGTCGCGCATGATGAGCACCAGCAGCACCAGTGCGACCACGAACAGGGTCATGGACGCGGTCAGCCAGGCTTTGCCCATGTCCTTCAGCTGCTGCCCGAGGACGATGCCGAAGATCAGGACACCCAGGGCCGCGACCGTGAAGATCCGGGTCATCCGCAGGTGATGCCGCAGGACGCTGGCGTTGCGGTTGCGGATGGCCCGGGGGCTCGACATCGTCGCGATGGTGACCGGCCCGATCGCGAAGATCACGAAGGCGACATGAAACCAGAGCACCAACCGGTCGGTGAAAGACATGCAGTGATCCTAGTCTTCGGTGCGGCTGGAGCGGCACCACTGCCGGCCGAGCCCGGAGGCCGCACGCGCCGGGAGAGGGCACGGTTACCGGGACCGCGACCGAAGCGATCCCCTGGCACNNGTGCCAGGGGATCGCTTCGGTGTCATGCTGGCCCCGGCGAGGCTGGTGTGATGGCGAGGGCTTACTTGCTGACTTCCGCGGGAGCCGACGAGCCGGCGTCCGCCGCAGCCTTGCTGCCCTTGTTCACATACCAGCCTGCCGCCAGGCAGACGATGCCGACGACGAGCGCCGTCGCCATCCGCACGGTGTGGTGGCCGCTCGCCGGCTTGGTGGCACCCATGAAGGCGGGCAGCGAACCGGCCGGCACGGCCAGGTAGACGATGCCGACGATGATGGCCAGGGCGCCGATGATGCCGAGCACCAGCGCGATCATCCGCTTGTTGGACTGGCCGCCCGCGTTGTCGACAGAACTCACGTAGTCCTCCTTGAAAAGATGTGCCGGGCCTCGCTCCGCCTGCCGTTGTCCGGCCCGCTCATCGCTGTGACTGCCGAACGCTACTACGAGAAGGGAACGTGCGTGGCGAGGTCGCAAAATGCGTTATGGGTAAATCTAGCGCCTGGCCTGCCGCCGGGTGCGGAGGAAGTCCCTCACAACATACTCCCCGAGCCGCTCGGGCTGTGCATGCAGCACCCGGCCGCCATTGCGCCGGGCGACTTCGTCGACAAAGGCGGTCAGCCTTTCGTCCTCGGCCAGCATGAAGATGTTGAGCGCGGCGCGGCGCCTGGTCATCTTGTCCA
>DPMS01000760.1 GCA_003541285.1 Actinomycetota bacterium | reverse complement strand
GACGCGACGTATCTCTGCAACAAGCTCGACGTCCAGCAGGCCGCGCCGACGGCACAGGGGCTGCCGTTCTTCCAGCTCGACCTCGAGGACGTCTGGGTCTGGGACAAGAACCGGCCGACGCGGATCATCCCGCGCACGAAGGTCTTCACCTCCGGCGACGTCACGATCGAGGAGCTGCGCGGCGAGGGCGACGAGCCATCCGGCGCGGTGCCGTTCGGCGATGGGCGCGGCGCTGGCGAGGTTGAGGAGCGCCAGCAGTGCGCTGCCGGGCGTGAGGGTCATCGCGTCCTCCCTGATCCGGGCCGCTGCCTATTCGCTTAGCGCTGTCCGGTTGCCTGCCCAGGGCCGCTCGGTGCTGTGCGCGGCTTGTCGCCTGGTCAATGCCCCGGCTCGATGGCTAGGCCGGCTGACTGATCCTGGTAGCTCTGAACGGAGCCGCCGCTAGCTCGATGACGGGGGCATAGATGCCCGTTGCGGTGGCCTTTTCCACCGCTGCGGCCTGGGCCTCTGCAGATTCCCACTCGGCAATCTCAATGAGGCCGCCGGCGCTGTCGAGCGCTTCGTACATGGTGCTGCCCAGGAAGCCGGGCGCGCCCGGCCCGTGGGTGGCTGCGATGCTCCCGAGCAGACTCCTGAGTTCGGCACGCTTACCGGGTTTGGCCTGAAATTCGATAATCACCTTGATGGGCATCTGGTCCTCCTCCAGGTCCCGGTGCCAGCGCCGGACCACGCACCCGCGGCGTAGCGGCGTCGCCACCCTGTTCTGCCCGACCCGCAGTCAGGCCTCCTTGCGCGTACCAGCCGGCACGAGGCCCGCGCGACCCGGACCGCTTCGGCCTGGCCGGGCAGCAGGGGAACGGTGAAAACAGCTGACTGCATGCGATCAGATGGTGCTGGTGGCCAGCGGCCAAGACATCACTTGATCGAGTGATGTGCCACGGCGGCGGGCGCGACCCGGCCCGGTACGCCCAGCTTGGCGAGCACGTGCCGCAGGTGGGTGTTGACGGTGTGCGGCGAGATGTACAGCCGCCGGGCCACGGCACCGTTGGCCAGATCCTCGGCCACCAGCAGCGGCACCGCCCGCTCGGTCCCGGTCAGGCTCTCCCAGCCGCCCGCCGGCCGGCGCCTGGGCCCGCGCGGGCCGGGACAGACGCCGAGGGCCCGCAGCAGGGCCCGGACCCGGCCTGCCCAGGCACCGGCGCCCGCCTGCTCGTAGCGTTCCAGTGCCTCAGCCAGCAGCGCCGCTGCCTCGTCCTGCCGCCCGTCTTGGGCCATCCACCGCCCGCCCCGTGGCGGCCCGTCCCGCGTACCCGCCGGTGCCGGTCCCGCGGAAGGCGGCCCTGAGCACGACCGTGCCGCCGCCGGCTATCAGCTCCTCGACCTCGATGCGCAGGCCGGAGAACGCCTCGTGGTAGCAGCGGATCGGCTCGGCCCTGGCCGCCAGTCCGGTCCCGGAACGGGTTGAGGTATTCCTTTGCGTACAGATCGGAGACGGCCTCGTAGTTCTTGCCGTTCCAGACCTCCTCGGCGAACGTGCGCACCTGCATCCCGCGCCCGGCCGCGTCCACCGCTCACGGCGATCCCTGAAAAGACCCAGGCTGGAGCCGGTGCCCGGTACCCCGCAGGGGGTTACCCGCCCTATTTGCCTATGCAGACAGTCACGGCGGGACAGCCGCCGTCACCGGTCCCCGTTGGGACGCCCGCGCCAGCGCAGTGATGCCGTCAGGCTTGTGCCGTGCGCGAGCGTCAGCTCTCTGGTACGGCGAGCAGCAGCTCGATGTACTCGAACGGGATCGGCCCCATGCCGGGCGGCAGGTTCGGCGCGACGTGATCGTCGTACCAGGCCTGGTGAGCTTCCCGTGATTCCCACACCTCGATGACGCGATACCCGCTGCTCGCGGCGCCGCTGATGTGGCTCACGAACCCGGGAGCCTTCGCCAGCACGTCCACCACGCCGGCCGCGCGCATCCCGTCAATGAAACTGGCGTCAGCGCCCGCAGCCTCGGCCATCATGATTACTGCCATCGGTGTTCCTCCTCGCGGTGGTCAATGATCGATCCGATTGTGCTGGCGGCTGGCGGCGAAGACATCACTCGATCGAGTGATGTACCACGGCGGCGAGCCCAACCCGGCCCGGTACGCCCAGCTTGGCGAGCACGTGCCGCAGATGGGTGTTCACGGGTGCGCGGCCAGATGTACAGCCGCCTGGCCAGGGCACCGTCCGTCAGCCCCGGCCACCAGCAGCGGCACCGCCCGCCCGGTGCCGGTCAGGCTCCCCCAGCCACCCGCCCGGCCATGGCGGGCGGCGTCTGGCGTCAGGCGAGCACGCGCACCGGTCACCCGCTTCCAGGTCGCGTCACCGGCAGCCCGGCCGCGGCCCACGCGGCGAAGCCGCCGTCGAGATCGGTCGCATGGACCAGGCCGAGACGCTGCAGGGTCGCCGCCGCCAGGCTCGACTGGAACCCTTCCTGGAAGATCAGGATCAGGTGCTGGTCACGGTCGGCCATGGCGGGGTGCCGCCACTGGCCTGTGGGGTCGCAGCGCCATTCCAGGCTGTTGCGGGGCAGCAAGATGGCGCCAGGGATCAGGCCGCCGGCTCGCCGCTGGCCGCCGCCGCGGATGTCGATCAGCAGGGCGCCTCTGGCCTGCGCGGCCAGGGCCTCGGCGGGCGGCGGGCGGCGCGGCAGCGAAGCCCTGGCCTCCATCAGCAGTTCATCGGCGGTCTTCGCAGTGCGACGATCAGGCACGCCTGCCTTGGCATCGTGTCTCTTGGAGCGGAGTCCGCCTGCGGCCGGCACATGAACCGTCTTGGGAGTCATGGTGTCCTCCCCCGCCTCCGGACCTGCCTGGCCCGCCCCACCGATGATCGGCGCCGGATCGCAGCGGGCGCACCGCACCAGCACGAGGCCAGCGCGATCCGGACCACTTCGGCCTGGCCGGGCAGCAGCGGAACGGCGAACGCAACTGACTGCACGCGATCGATTGTGCTGGCGGCCAGCGGCGAAGACATCACTTGATCGAGTGATGTACCACGGCGGCGAGCGCGACCCGGTCCGGGCCGTCCAGCTTGGCGAGCACGTGCCGCAGGCCGGTGCACACGGGTGTGCGGGGACATGGACAGCCGCCTGCCCACCGCCGATGGCCAGTCCCTCGGCGACCAGGTGGCGCGGAGACGACGGTGATCACATCGGGCAGTTCCCGCCGACGACAGCTCAAAGGCAAAGGCGACAGCTGAACCCGGCACCCCCCGCCCGGACCACGCTGACCGGGAGAAGCCGTATACGGACAATGGCACAATTGCTTAACATGCCTGCCGTCCGCTAGTCGATTGCCCCGGCTATCGACCGCACATACTCGTTATGCGCGAGTCCCGGCTCCCGGGCAATGGATCTCTCGTCACCGTAAGTCATCGAATCCGGCCGTGGCCCGCTGGCCTTCGAACAAGTCCGATGCGAGGTTGGCCAGCGTTCGCCACCCGCCGCCACGAGGCGTCCGAAGGCCCACAGAATCCCCACAAGTCCGCGCCCTGACCGTCAGCCACCACAGGAAATCCACAGACGAAACGGAACTCCGCAGCACACTGCGGCACGGTTGCTACAGTAGGGGAGTAGGCCTGCTGACCAGCAGCAACGCGGGTGAGTGGGGCAGTGCACATGTTCTGAGATCGTGGTTTCAGGGTGTGATAGAACCCCTGAAAAGCGGAAGGTCGGCGGTTCGACCCCGCCCCTGACCGCCTTGAGGTCACGTTTGAGTGAGGACTATTTTCACGTTTGGGGCTGACATTCCGGGACGCGTGCTGTGGGTGCGGGTGCGCGTCACTTTTGTAGGTAGTCAAGATCGTCTTCGGGTGCGGGCTGGTCAGGCAGTTCGTGTCTGAGTGCGGGTCTTGTTGCAGATGGCTTCCCATTGGCTGCTGGCTTCCCGGCAGCGCAGGGCGATGATGGCGTCCGCGCCGGCGACGGTCCACTTCATGCCCGAGAGCTTGAGGCGCTGCCCGATGACGGCTTTGCAGCCTGCTTCGACCAGGCCGGAGCCGACGAACAGGCCGCGGGAGCGGAACCAGTGGTAGCGCATGCGGGGCGCGTTGTTCTCGAAGTAGCCGAGTTCCCTGTCCAGGTCGTCTTTCTTGACGCCTTGGAGGGGGTAGACGCGGGCGGCCTTGCAGATGCCGTCGATGTCGCCGTAGTCGAGGTCTTCCAGCCGGGCGGCGAGCCAGTCGTCTTTGTGGCTGCCGAGCATGAATTCCAGGGTCCGGGCGAGGCTGTGCAGGTGCCCGCGGGCGCAGAGAGGTCCACGATCTGCGTGGCTTCGGGGAATGTCGCGGTGCTGAGGTTCCAGATCTTAGGCGGCGCCGTCGCCGAGGATGGGGAGCTGGCGGACGTGGCCGGCGCCGCGGCAGATGCCCTCGGCCTTGACCAGATCCGCGAAGACGTGCGCGGGTTCGAAGCTGGCGATGTAGCTGGAGGAGCCCCGGTCGCGGACCGGGTAGCCCTTGGCGTCGAGTTTGTCCTGGGTGAAGAAGACGGCGAGCTTGACCTCGAGGGTGCGGGCGCGGCCGTCCTCGCCCTTGCCCTGCCTGCCCGCGGACTCCTTCGCGGTGACCGGCACGCCAGTGCCGTCGATCGCGGCATACAGCTTGTCCGGCAGCGGCGAGGGCGGCAGCGGGACCAGCCTGCGGGCGGTGATCAGCGCGGCCCGGTCCCGGCCCGCGGCGGCGACGGCGGTGCCGCTGGCCTCGGCGGCCCGCTCGACCCGCTTGACGGTCAGGCGGACCCCAGCCAGGTCGGCCAGCAGCCCGGCCGCCTCCGCGAACGGCCCCGCTGCGGCGGCCCGGTCGTTCATCGCGGCCAGCCCCGGCGACATGGACACGCCGTCTACCCCGAGCTCGCCATCCCGGGGTGCCAGCCCGCAGCCGCAGGCCGCGCAGTGGTACCAGGCACGGTTGCACCAGGCACGGTTGAGGGTGACCGGGCCGAGCACCGTGTCGATGACCTTGTCCCGGTAGGAGATGAACTCCGCCTCGTGGCCCTGCCCGCATGGCACCCGCGTCCCCCGGAACCCGGAGTCGGCGGACAGCAGCTTCTCCAGCATCCCGCAGCCCAGCTTGAGCACCCCCGCGCGGATCGCCGCCTCCGCCGCCTCCAGCCCGGCATCCGCGCCGATGGCCCGGACCGCGGCCGCGGCCTGGGATCGGGGTCACTCGCCGACGGGATCGCGGGCTCCGCGCAGCGTGGTGACCGCCATCCCGAAGGTGAAGACCAGCCCGGCGCAGATCGCCGCGCCCAGGTCGTGTGGGGGGCGGCCTGGCCAGATCCACGGCGTGGTCAGCGCTGGGCCGTGCCACTGGGTGTACAGCCCGTACACGCCGGCCACCAGGTAGCCGACCGGGCCTGCCCAGGCCAGGCCGCCGCCGAGAGCGGCAGCGCACAGCAGGCCGATGCCGGTCATCCCGGCCACGTTGCGCGCCGCGTCCAGGGTGCCCCCGGCCAGGTGCGCACCGGTCCCGGCGGCGGCCAGCGCGCTGGCCGCCGCCGCGGTCAGCGCCAGCGCGGTGGCCAGCCGCAGGAACGGCAGCCACCGGCCGGCGACGCGTTCCGGGTCGCCGAGCGGGCTCGCTGTGGTGGCGGTGATAGCCGCCGCGGACCCGGCCTCGAACACCAGCGGCAGCTGCAGCGCGCCATAGGCGTCCCAGTGCCAGATGAGCGCGATCCTCAGCCCGATAGCGCAGGCGGCAATCGCTGCCATGGCCGCCGGGACCCGCCGGCTGGTGGCGTACAGCCGCACCAGGCGCACCCCGGCCCGCGGTGGCCGGGCCGTCCGCGCCCAGCCGGCCCGCACCGCCGCCACCCGCACCTTGCGTGCCTCGTCGGCGGTCATGGCAGCTGCGCCAGCGTGATCTGGCCGTCCCGCAGCGCGGTCAGGTGATGCATGAGCCAGGCGTGCCGGGCCGGAGCCGCCAGCGTTGCGAACCGCCGGGCCGCGGCATAGGCCGGCGAGCCGGGTGCCACCTCTGGCTGGCTCCTCGCACGACCCGCGCGACCTGGTGAGGAGGCCGGTGTGATGCCGGGAGGCAGGCCGGGCAGTGGCAGGCCGGCCACCATCATCAGCGCCGCCACGACCGCATGCTGGGCTTGGGATGCGCCGGGGCGATCGCCGATGACGCTGGCCACGATGCCGGGCCCGGCACTCGACCGGACCTCACCGGCCAGTTCGCCGGTGGTCAGGGTGGGTCCTGGCAGCTGGCCGGGAAGCAGCAGGTGATACACCGGCGGCCTGCCGCTGAGGGACGCGCCTTCCAGGCCGACGGCGACGGAGTTGCCTGGTCCCTGCTGGTAGGCCGCGGCGGCCTGGCTGACGCGGGCCGGCGCGCCCGGCAGGCCAGCGATCTCGCGGAGCACCGGCTGGAGGGCGGCCGCTGTGGCCGGCAGGTAGCTGGCGTAGGCGGGGTTGAGGCAGACCGGGATCGCGGTGTGGCTGCAGACGGGGGTGAAGCGGATCGGCCGGTCGCTGGCCGCATCGTGCAGGGCCGGGATGGCGATCATGCCGTGGGCGTCCAGCGTGCCGGTACCGGCCAGCGCGACGGCAGTCCCGGCCGCCAGCAGGCCGGCCGCCGGAGCCCCGGGGCAGGGCCAGGGCGGCCAGCAGCGTCATGGTGAGCCCGGCGAGGAACATCACCTGGGCGATCGGCAGGTCGGGAAGGTAGGGGTGGAAGGTCGCCACACCCGCGTCCGGCCCGAGGTCCCAGGGGCCGGCGACGATCGGCGAAACCTGCCAGTACGACTGGCTGCCGGCGATCAGCTGCGTGCTCAGCGCAAGCACGAAGAACGAAGCGACCGCGGCCACCGGTGCGGTGAACCGGCTGGGCACAAGCGTCCCGGCGGCGAACCCGAGCGCGGACAGGGCCGGCAGGCTCGCGGCCACGACCGCGGCCGGCCACCACAGCGGCCCGCCCCAGCTGGCCTGATGCGCGGTGACCCCGTACAGGACGGCCAGGCAGGCCAGGTATCCCGCCATGGCCCAGCAGGTCGTGGCGGTCCAGGTGGCAAGCAGGCGGGCCCACCGCGGCCACGCGGCGATCGTCACCAGGTCGGTGGTGTGGCGGCGGGCTTCCCGGGACCCCATCCAGGCTGCCGCGCCGACCACCGGTGTTATGAAATCGATGATCGTGCCGCTTTGCATGCTGCTGGCGCGCAGGTTCCACAACGGCGGCATAGCCATGGTCTTGCGGTAGGTGATGAACCAGAACAGCGCGATGGCCACCGGCAGCATCCACAGCATGGCGTTGTGGCGCAATTCCAGGTGCAGCAGCCGGGCCGTCGCCAGTCCGGGGCGGCGCGCGGACCGCGGCTGCCGGGCGACGGCCGGTGCATCCGTGGCGGTCACGAGGGCCGTCCCCCGGCGATGACGGCGCTGTACCCGCGTTCCAGCGCCGTATCGCCGGTGCCACCGGGTGTCGCGGCAGAGCCCTCGCCGCAGGCTGTCAGGTCGGCCGGGGTGCCCTGAAACACGATCTTTCCCTGGTCCATCAGCGCGACCTGGGCGCAGGCGGCGCCGACGTCTTCCACCAGGTGGGTGCTGACCACAACCGTGGCGCGCTGGCCGAGGTCGCGGAGCAGGCCCCGGAACGCCACCCGCTGCTCCGGGTCCAGCCCCGCGGTTGGCTCGTCCAGCAGCAGCAGCTCCGGCTCGTTGACGATCGCCTGCGCGATCCCCGCCCGGCGCAGCATCCCCCCGGACAGGGTGCGCAGCCTCGCCTTCGCCTTGCCGCCAAGTCCGACCCGCTCGACGGCCGCCGCCACCGCGGCCTGAACCCGGGCCGCGGGCATCTGTTTCAGCAGCGCGAAATACTCCACGAACTCCACCACCGTGAAGCCCGGGTAATAACCCAGGTTCTGCGGCAGGTAGCCGAGCATGCGCCGGATCTGCTGCCGCGGGCCATACTGGCCGGGATCGCGGCCCAGCAGCCGCAGCCGGCCCGAGGTCGGCGGCACCGCCGTCGCCATCACCCGCAGCAGCGAGGTCTTGCCGGCTCCGTTGGGGCCCAGCAGCCCGAACACCCCCGGGCCAGCCTGCAGGTCCACCCCCGCCACCGCCATGGTCCGGCCGAAGCGCCGCGTCAGACCAGTGATCTCGACATTCATGATGCGCCTCCCGGAACAGGCTGGGTTAAAGCGCGATGCGTGAAAGAAGGCACCGCGGCTCAAGGCTGCCCGGCGCGCCCGGGCCGGGTCGTCATACCACGGAGCCGAATCTGTGATCACACCACGGAGGCAATCCGCCCCGGCCACAGGACGGAGTGATACCCGGGTATGACCACGCTGGGGTGATGAGCGGGCGGCCGGGGCGACCTACCCTGAGATCGTGAAACGGAGGCCCGGCACCGCACCGGCCGCGAACGGCACCGGCGGAACAGCACACACCGCGGTGAGGCGAGCGTGGGACGGGCTGATCCAGGTGCTGGCCGGCTCCGAGTCGGCCCCGGCATGGAGATGGCGCTCACCGCAGGAGCGCCTGGCGGCGTACGCCGCCCTGGGCCTGGCGACGCTGGCGCTGTGCATCGTCAACGCGGGCACGATGCACGGGGTGCCTGCGATGCACGGGCCCCCGATCTTGTCCCCGCCCACAAACCAGCCGGGCCTGGGACAGCGGGTGCTGGCTGTGGCGGTGGTGGCGCCGCTGCCGCTGGCGGCCCGGTATCCGATGCTGGCCTGGCGGATCGGGTGGCTGGCGCTGCTGCTTTCCCCGCTGGTACCTGCTGCCTGGTGGGGAGGCTGGCCGTGGGGCCCACCGCAGGTGCTCGCGCTACTGGGGGCGTTCTGCCTGGCCGGGGTTCGCCATCAGCGGCCGGTGCTGTGGTGGATGTGGGCGCTGAGCCTCATACCGTGGTGGCTGTGGCTCACCGCAGACGTGGCGAACCTGAACGGCCCGTTCGGCGCCACCATCGTGTTCACCGCCGCGACGATCGCCCTGGACAGCATCAGTTCCCGGTGGCGTGCCCAGCGGGCCCTGGCCGCCCAGACCGAACGCATCGAAGTTGAGCGGGCGCGGCGGGCTGTGCTGGAGGAGCGCACCCGGATCGCGCGGGAACTGCACGACGTGGTCGCCCATCACATGTCGCTGATCGCGGTCCGGGCAGAGACCGCGCCGTACCGTCTCAGCGGTCTGCCCGAATCAGCCCGCGCCGAGTTCGGTTCGCTGAGCGAGGTGGCGCGCGAGGCGCTGGCGGAGATGCGGCGGCTGCTCGGCGTGCTGCGCCACGACCAGCCCGCCGGGCTCGCGCCGCAGCCCCAGCTATCAGACCTCCCCGCGCTCGTCGATGCCGCCCGGCGGGCCGGGGTACCGGTCGAGCTGTCCGTGCCCCCCGCGCTGGACCGGGTGCCTTCCGGCGTTGCGCTGTGTGCGTACCGGATCGTGCAGGAATCGCTGTCCAATGCCAGCCAGCATGCCCCCGGCGCTGCGGTCACCGTGTCGGTGGACCATGAGGCCGGCGCGGTCCTGCTGCGGGTGGTCAACGGACCCGGCGGCCCCGCCGGCCCATCCCGGAACGAGCGCGGGCCGGGTCACGGGCTGACCGGGATGCGTGAGCGGGTTGCGCTGCTTGGCGGCTCGCTGTCGGCTGGCCCGGCGCCCGATGGCGGCTTCGTGGTCTCGGCGGTGCTCCCGCTCGGCCAGGCCGCGTGACGGCCGGCAGCGCGGCAGGCGGCGGCGTGACCACGCGGTGCCTGATCGCCGACGACCAGGCGATGGTGCGAGAGGGCTTCGCCGCGGTACTCGCCGCCCAGCCAGGCCTGCTGGTAGTGGGCCAGGCCGCTGACGGTGCCGACGCGGTCCGCCAGACGCGGCACCTGCAGCCCGACGTTGTCCTGATGGACGTGCGGATGCCGGTCATGGACGGGCTGCAAGCAACCCGCCAGATCCTGGGCGCCGCAGCCGGCCAGGAGCGGCCGCGGGTGGTGATGCTCACGACGTTCGACCTCGACGACTATGTGTATGAGGCGTTGCGGGCCGGCGCCAGCGGCTTCCTGCTCAAGGACGCCACCGCCGCCGAACTGGTACACGCGGTCCGCGTGGTGGCCGCCGGCGACGCGCTGCTCGCCCCGTCGGTGACCCGGCGGCTCATCGCCGACTTCGCCCGGCGGCCACGCCTGGACCCGCCGTTCCCGGCCACGCTCGGCGCGCTCACCCACCGGGAGTCCGAAGTGCTGCGGCTGATCGCCCGCGGCCTGTCCAACGCCGAGATCAGCGACACCCTGGTCATCGCCGAGCAGACAACCAAGACCTACGTCGGCCGGATCCTGGCCAAACTCGACCTCCGCGACCGCGCCCAGGCCGTCGTGCTCGCTTACGAAACCGGCCTCGTCACGCCGGGCGGATCAGGCCCGGCGCGAACAAACCCGGACACCGGGCCCCAGCAGTAACCGGCCGTTACCATGCGGCCGGACGATCAGTGCGCGGCCCGCAAGCACCTACGAGTCAACTCCAATAACTCGCAGGTGCCATCAGCAATTCTCTTGAGGCGCATATGCATGGCAGGCAACGGCCAGCTCGCCGCCGGGCTCACCGAGGACCTGCGCAACGTGGACGCCCGGATCCGGGAGACCAGGAAGAAGCTGACCGTGGCGGTCCGGGCGGCCAGGACCTGCCTGACCGGGCTGTCCGAGTGTGGGCCCGGACATCGCCGCCGCGGTCATCGGCGACGTCCGCCACGTGCCCCGCTTCCCCGGCCGGGATCATTTCGCCGCCTACGACGGCACCGCGCCCACCGAGGTGTCCTCGGGCGGCCGCAAGGTGTGCCGGCTGTCCCGGCGCGGCAACCGCCGGCTCAATCACGCCATCCACATGACCGCGGTCACCCAGATCCGCTGCCGGCACAGCCCGGGCCGCGCCTACTACGAGCCGCGCCTACTACGACAAGAAGCTGGCCGAGGGCAAGACTGGCAAAGAGGCGCTGCGCTGCCTCAAGCGGCAGATCAGCGGCGCGATCTTCGCCTGCCTCCAGGCAGATGCCCGGCGCGCCGCAGCCGCCGCGGCGAAGAGCCCGGGAGGGCAACCGGGGAACCACTCCAGATCCAGGGCGGCCGGCTCGCACCCCGGGCACCGGCTCTTCGGGCAAGCCACTCCCGGGCCNNCCCCGCTGCTGCCTTTCCCGCGCCGCTGCCCTCCCGCGCGAGCGAGCGGCCAGGTCAAGGACCGGGCGGAGCCCGGCCGCGCAGCGGCGCCCCAGGGCATCCTCGACGCGGCCGGACGCGAGCCGATAATGCCCAGGGCGGGAAAGGAGGCGCGGCCGGGCGCACGGCAACTACCGACCGCAGGTCCGCTCCTGCATCGCATCAGCGCTGCCCCCTTGACCTTGAAACAAAGAGGTATTCGTTAGGCGCGAACTCCGGTTCGGTGCCGATCGTGACGCTCAGTGTGCAGAACTGGGCATAGCGCGCGGTTCTTTCAGGGGCGGACGGAGGCATGTACCTGCGGCGCGGTGTCTCCGGCTTCGCCTGGAGCCGAAATCTTGCTGAAAAGCAGTGGCGCTGCGGCGGAGAAGCAAGGGAGGCAGCCATTGTGGCATCGGCCGTTGCCGCGCTCTCTGGGTCAGCAGGTCAGGTGCAAGATTGCGTTGGTGTCCTGGGTGGTCTTGGTGAGCATGCCGATTGCCTGTGCCGTGGGCAAGATGACAGGGTGGGCGTCGTGGCGGCCTGCCTGCTGGTGGACTTCCTTCATGACCGGCAGCGCGCCATCGGCGCCGGTGCCGATCACTAGCCGGTGGCGGTGCCAGGGAGATGTGCTCGGCGGCTGGCAGCGGGTGTGCCCGTATTCTCCGCGGAATCTGCGGGAGGCGCTCTTGTTGCGCTTGCGGATTTTCCTGGCGGCCGGTGATCAGGTCGTGGTGAAAGGTCACGCCGTCGACTCGCGCCGAGCCGAATGAGTAGTCGGAGAACCGCACGCCAGGCTCTTACCCGTTGTGCGGCCACATGAGCCAGGGTTCGTCGCGGGGCGCACGCCAAGGCTGCCGAGTGCGGGCTGCCCCGCAGCGCCGGCCAGCTGGGCTTGGTTACCGCATCCGGGCTGGCGATGCGCGCAGCCGGGGTGCATGCTCGCCGTATGAGCGGCGACGGCGGACCGGGCGACATCGAGGCGGCGGTGCCGCTGCCGGGCGGCTTGCTGGCGATGTTGCGTGGCGGGGGGCCGGCTGGCGGCGGCGCCTGGCAGCGGCGGTGGCCAGACGCAATGCTGATTGCTGATCACCCAGGCCTGCCCCGGCACCGCCGAGGTCGCCACCTGGCGGGGACCGCCCGGGCCGGCGCCGCCCAAGCCGTACGACGGGCTGCCGCACCGGGGGGCCTCGGCGGTGATCGGAGCCGGCGGGCGGACGCTGCATTCCACCTTCACCGGCGCCCCGCCCGGGCATGCCGAGTACCCATCAGCCGAGGTGCCCGGGACCGGCCAGGCCCTCGTCGTCCTGCCAGGGGAACGGCACCCCGGGCCGCCCGGCTGGGTCACGGCCATCGGCTGCGGACAGGCGGTCACCGTCCGGCTCGCCCGCCCGCCGGGCGAGCGCGTCCTGATCGACCTGGACGCCTCCAACGGTGACGGTCCTCCCGGATGATCAGGCATGAGCAGCCCACCGGGTAGCTGCGCAGCAGAGAAAGGGAGTAATTGCCATGTCAGCCGAAGAGAACAAGGCGCTCGTCCGCCGTCTCATTGAGGAGGTCTGGAATCAGGGTCATCTTGCCGTCTTTGATGAACTCTATGCCCCCGACTTCCTCTTCCATGACCCTGGCCTTCCCCATGTGCGCACCCGCGAAGAAGACAAACACTGGATCGCCGGGATCCTGGGCGCTTTCCCTGACTTTCATATCACGCTTGATGACGTGATCGCGGAAGGAGATCAGGTGGTGGTGCGCTTGACCGCTCGTGGCACCAACACCGGTGACATCGTGGCGCCGAGGCCTCACCCTGCAACCGGCAAGCAAGTAACCATTACCGGAATCGCCATCGCCCGTATAGCTAACGGCCAGTTCGTGGAAATCTGGCACCAGGTAGATTGGCTTGGCATGTTCCAGCAACTTGGCCTGATCCCTGCGCCGGGGCAGGCCGGATAGGGCCCTCGCAGTCACCTGCGCCCGTTCTGCCCTGGCAGCTGCGGTTCCGGCGCATCAACGCCGGGCTGATAAACATGGGCGACCTGGCCTGACGCTGCCGATCGGGACCACTCCGCGGCGGGCACGTCCGCGGCGG
>DPMS01000757.1 GCA_003541285.1 Actinomycetota bacterium | reverse complement strand
TCACGCTCGCGGCCGACGAAGCTATTTGGTTCCTGGGGCACATTGGTCGGAATCTGTCTGCCTCATCCCTCGCATGACCGGCCTAAAAGTACTCCTCTCAACAATAACGGCGCTCTCCGGGCAAGAACCGGATATCTGGGTGATGAACGCCTGCCAGCGGACAGGCCGGGCAGCCGCACCGGCCGGCGACTGAATACATAGCCCCCTACATAGTTCTGACGATGCGGCATCGGCGCCAGGCAGCCTATGGTCCTGCCAGGATCGGGCGCGCCCCGTCCTGCCAGGACCGGGTGCGGCTGACGTAATGGCTCCGGCCGCCGGGGCCGGCCGCGCTGGGGGGCGGGGCGAGTGCGGGAGCTTCGGCTCCGCTCAACTCGTCGCGTGGCCGGTCCACGGCGGCCGGCTGGATTCCCACCCATGACACCGGCCTGGCGGGCCCGGCGGGCCTGGGTGAGCCTGGCGGGCCCGGCGGGCCCGGCGGGCCCGGTGAGCCTGGCGGGCCTGGGTGAGCCATGGTTAAATTCGTCAATTCAAATTTCGCAGACCACAGCAAATCCCCAGGCGTCCTCCGGCGGCGCTGCGAGCTGACCACGATGCGTTGGATGGCGTCATGACCGAGGTCCCGGCGGCTGAGAGCGCGGCTGACAGCGAGTTCAGCGATCCCGGCGCCGAGCCGACCCGCAGGGTCTCCAAGCGCTGGATCGCGTTCATCGCGCTCGCCAATCTCGGGCTCTACCTCGGATACTTCGGCCCGCTCGAGGTTCTGCTGCCCAATCAGGTCCAGGCGATAGCCGGCCCTGGCCACAAGGTCGCCGTCCTTGGCTGGGTGACCGGTATCGGCGCAGCCGTGGCGATGATCTCCAACCCGGTCGCCGGGGCACTGTCGGATCGCACCACAAGCCGGTTCGGGCGCCGTCACCCGTGGACGGTGTGCGGCGCACTGGCGGGCGCGGCAGCGCTCGTCCTGCTGGCTGGCCAGCAGACCATCGCCGGGCTCATCATCGGCTGGTGCCTGGCCCAGGCCGGCCTGAACGCGATGCAGGCCAGCGTCACGGCAGGCGTGCCCGACCATGTCCCGGTGGCGCAGCGGGGCGCGGTGTCGGGCTGGATCGGCCTTCCGCAGACTGTCGGCGTGGTGCTGGCCGTGGCGCTGGTGACCGTGGCCGTCACCGGCAACGCCGGCTATGTGCTGATCGCGGGGCTCGTCGTGCTCTGTGTCCTACCCTTCGCGCTCACCACCCCCGACCCACCGCTGCCCCGCGCCAGCCGGCCACCCTTCGAATGGCGGGCCTTCGCCAGGTCGTTCTGGCTGAGCCCACGGCAGCACCCCGACTTCGCATGGGCCTGGCTGACCCGGTTCGCCGTCAATCTCGGCAACGCGATGGCCATCTTGTACCTGCTGTACTTCCTGCGTGACCGGGTCCACTACAGTCGGCTGTTCCCAGGTCAGAAGGCCGAGGACGGGCTGCTTATCCTCATCCTCATCTACATGGCCGCAGTCGTGGTCACCGCGGTGACCGGCGGCATGATCTCCGACCGCAGCGGCCACCGCAAACTGCCCGTCACGGTCGCCGGGCTGGTCATGGCGGTCCCGGCGGTCATGCTCGCACTCTGGCCGACATGGCCGGTGGCCATCGCAGCGGCCGCGATCATGGGCCTCGGGTTCGGTGTGTACCTGTCGGTGGACCAGGCGCTGGTGACCCAGGTACTCCCGTCAGCGGCGGGCCGGGCCAAGGACCTCGGCATCATCAACATCGCCAATTCCGGGCCCCAGGTGCTCGCCCCGGCGATCGCCGCGCCACTGGTCAGCCAGCTCGGCGGGTACCCGACGCTGTATCTGTCGGTAGCGGCCATCACCGTGCTGGGCTCGGCGTTCGTCTGGAAGATCCGGTCTGTCCCCTGATCCGCGCCCGCGCCCCGGGCGGCCATGAGTGCGAGGTCGCGAGCCGGAAATCCGGTTGCCAGCCCGCGGCCGGCGATGCTGGGGTGAACGGCATGGCGGCGATCACACGGCAGGCCAGGGCAGCCTTCCGGGAACAGGGGTATGTGGTCATCCCGGCGGTCCTGGACGAAGGGCAGACCGTGCGGGGCCAGGTTCGGGAGCCCGATTTCGCCCAGCTGGCGACAACCATCCCGCCGTGGCCGACCACCCGGGCGGGCCGCACGTTGACGGCCTGTCGCCGCCGGACCCCGGCGGGCGCCCTGGAACATTCTCGCTGCTGGCTGGGGTGTGGCTGTCCGACCAACGTGAGCTGCACCGGGGGAACCTGTGGGTGTGGCCGGGTACACACCTGCGGTCCGGCTCCTATCTGGCCGAGCACGGGGCCGATGCGCTGATGAACTCCGGGCCCTACCCCACGATCGAACTCGGTGAGCCGGTGCAGGCGACCGGGGAGGCGGGCAGCGTTCTGCTCGCGCACTACCTGCTGGCCCACAACATCGGCGGCCACGACGGGCCACCAAGGGCGGACGCCCGGGCAGACCGGGCACTGCCGGCTGCGCGCCACCGGCCATGAGGAGCGGTGGCGCGAGACCGTAACCAGCCCGCTGCTCGAGTTCGCCGAAGTGCGCTGACCAGAGCCCGGGGCGGGCGGGGCCAGCCAGATCGGCTCCGGCGGTGCGGCCCGGGCCGGACGGCCGTCAGCCTGCCAGCGCCCGCAGGTACCGCATGGTGATGTGGTGCTGGATGGCGCGGCCCGCCGGGCCCGCCGCCCGTGCCAGCAACCCGGCGGGCCGCGAGAACGCGGTGATGGTGAAGGTCACCGCGCCGTCCCCGTGCTGCTGGAGGATGAGGGCTTCCTCGCCACGCTCGGGATGCCCGGGCAGCGTGCCATAGGCGAACCCCCGCCGGCCCGGCTCGTCCACGACGCAGACCACCGGCACGGCGCGCCGATCCGGACCGGTCCCGCACCCAGGCCCAGGAGCACCACGCTCCCCGGCTCGGCCGTCGCCGACGATGAGGACACGCGCAGACCCGTGCGCAGGTGCACCCGCCAGCTGACCAGAGCGTCTGCGGCATCGCTGAACAGTTGCGCGCCAGCAGTCCCCATGGCTGAATCGAGTTCGCCAGGACGCCGTCCATCCGCAGGTCCTGGTATTCCGGTTCCCACCAGATGCCGAACACGCGCTGAAGCTCACCAGGATGAATGCCGACCCACACCCCGTAGGTCACCGTGTGCCCGCCGTTCAGCCTGATCGGAAGCACTGCCCGCACGAACGCCCCAACCGAAGGGATCTGCATCATCACAGACGACTCGGGGGTGCCGTGACTAAGCCACGCGCCCGGCGCCTACTCCCGGCCCGGGCTTGTGAGAACCGGCTCTGGCAGCCGGAACCGGACATGCTGATTATGAGCATCAACCAGGCGACCGCACATCCCGCACCGATTCTCGGCCACCCCGCCATTCTCCCGGCAAAGACCTGCATCTGCCGCGATGATGATGCTCTTGATCCCGGAGCCAATGCCGGCTGGTGGCCTCAGTCGAAAGTCTTCGCCTGCTTGGTGAGCTCTTCCAGGACTGACGCGTCGTGGCCGTAGACCATGGTGGCGTTGTAGCGGCGCTGGAGTTGCTTCATCCACCGGTGAGAGCGGTACCAGGACTGTGAGTCGCGGCCCAGCCAGCCCTGGGTCAGGTCCTGCTCGAACACATCCCGCACGTGGTAAAGGTCTGAGGTCAGCATGAAGTGCCCGGAGTTCTGGGTCGGGACCTGCATGGTCAGCAGGCCGGGAGTGTGCCCGGGCATGTGCCGCACGACGAGCCCGTCGAACAACTCGGTCTCCTCGCGGTGCAGCGGCTGCCAGTTCAGCTGCCAGTTCAAGTCCCCGGGCAGGTAGGCACCGATGTCTTCCTTCGTGGCCACCGCATAGTAATGCTGCTTGATCTCAAGCTCGTGAGCGTAGACGGGGGTGTCCGTGCCAGCGAACTTCTCCAGGCCGCCGGCGTGGTCGAGATGCAGGTGGCCGATGACCACGGCGCGGATGTCGCTGACACCGTAGCCCACCGCTGCGAGCGCGTTGTCCAGGTGGTGTTCATCGCTGTAAACATTGCGCGGGAACGCATCCCAGGCCGGTTCGGGCCACTCGTCCCTGGCGTTCTGGACGCAGCCGGTGTCGAACAGGATCGGTCCCACCGCCGGGTGCTCAACGACCGCCGCGACAACCGCGACCCGCCGGCGCTCGAAAGCCGGATGCGGATTGGACTGCAGCGCAGCGGTGGCACCACGGATGAAGAACCCGTCATCGACGTCCAGGCGGCCGAGGTCCAGCAGTGAGAGCTTGCAGTTGGCAGCCATCAGGTTCACCCTTCCAGTTATCTCGCGGGAGACGAAATTTGATCATCACCCTCGGCAGGGCGGCGCTAACAGGGACTAGCAGCACCGCGTGCTTGCGCAATAATCTTCAGGACCTGCCGCGGGCAGTGCCAGGTGCCGCCGGTGAACCCGCGCGCACCGCCGTCGCCCAGCAGCGGCCCGCGCCGGGAGGCATGCCTCACAGGTGCCGGGCTGATCCGCGCCGTCGCCGCGGAACTCCGTCCCGGAGCTCCGCACCATCTCTGGCTGCCGGCATGCCGCATAGACATCGACCTCTTCGCTAGACAGCATCCCCGGGTTGGGCATCGACGTCCAGAGCAAGACGATCAATAACTTCTGCCCCTTTGCCAGAGCAGCGGACCGGCAGGTGCGCCACAACACAGGCTGATGCCGAGACGGCCAACTGGCCAGGAGAGTGCGCGGAACCCCAGGCCCGAGTACCCCGCGGCGGCTGCCGGGCCGGTGGTGATCGCGGCAAGCAGCGGATGAGACAGCTTCCTTGCGTGCGAGGTTCTCAGCCAGGAACTTTCACGAGAGCGGGTGTGCTGGTTCCAGCCAGTCCTCGTGCAGATCAGCGGTGACGCAGTCGCGACTTGGGCGGCCGGTCAGCTCCTGAAGCTCGAAACGCACGGTGCACAGCGGCGGATAGCGGCCTCGGTGGTCCGGCGGGTTGGGGATCTGGCCGTGGAGTGCGACGACCGTCCCGACCTTCCCTCGCACGTATCTAGGCGTCCGCGGGTTCCCATCGGGCCGGTCGTCCCGCACCCGCACCAGCTCGCCTACGGAGTACCGGTGGGGGCTTGGCCTCGCGTCGCTGGTCACGTCGGGTCCTGTGGGATGTGCGGCTCTGCGGCCCCCACGAGGCTTTCCGGGGTCACCAAATCGGCAAGCTCGTCCTCTGTCATGGCCTCGCTGCCCTTCGGCCTGCGCGGCAGGACCATCCATCGCACGTCCGAGGTGCTATCGCGAACCACGATCGACCGGTCGGGTGGCACCTCGAGACCGAACATCTCCGCCAGCATGGCGCGAGGGTCTTCGATGATCCGGCGCTTGTACTCGTCGGTCCTGTACCACCAGGGCGGGTCACCGAGCAGGTCGTGCGGGTAGCAGGAGCACAACGTGCAGACGACGATGTTGTGCTCGTGTTCGGTGCTCTCTGCGACGCCGAGCCTGCCGAGCCTGCCCGGGGGAATGTCGAGCTCGCGTGCGGCCTCCCGCCCGGTTTCCAGCAGGCGCCGCTTGAATTCGGGATCCACCCAGGCACGTGCCACAAGCCGGGCCCCGTTGCGGTACCCCTGGTTGCGCAGTGCCTGGCGTCGCTGGCCGAGTTGGCGCGCGGTGATCTCTCCGGTGTCCAGCAGGGCACGGGTGAAGGCATCGAGCAGTCCCTCGGAGTCGGCGAGGCCTTGCTCGAGCTGGCTCATGCGCTCCTCGACGGAGCCGCTGTAGGTACGCTTGGCGATTCTCAGGAACGGGTGGTAGTCGCCGCGCTCGCGCCTGATGTCCTCAATGACCACGTCGGCGGAGCGGGTAGCCACCGCGACCGCCGCGATGCCGGCCACGAATGCGTCCAGGCGGTCCTCCAGCGCTCGGAGTCGCTGCTCGACGTCTGGCGCGGCGGCGTGGCTCGTTCGATCACCCCCGGTATCCCGACCGGCCCGGATCAGGTCGTTCAGGCTGATCACGCCCCGGCGCACCAGGTGGAGTACGCGCGGTTCGAGCCGCTTGGCACGGAAGTATTCGAGGTCCGCGGCCAGCGCACGCAACCGCGGGTCTGGATTCACCGCATGCGGGCGGTGGACGTCCGGCAGGCTGCTCATCGCTCAACGTTCCTCACGGTCACACCTCCATCGCCGATCATCTGATACCAGAAGGCATTGCGCCCCCCGCCGGGGGCGGAGCTGGTTGGACAAGCGGATCAAGGGCCGTGACCGCTTTCGTCTCGGGAGCAACAATCGGCAGCCAGCGCCCAGGGAGTGGCGGTCGATGTTGCCCAGCGCTCGCTGCTCGAGTCGGTGCCGTCGCAGGTCACGCTCGTCCAGGCCAGCAAAGGCCAGAAACGACTCGTACTCGTTATCCGCGGCGG
>DPMS01000753.1 GCA_003541285.1 Actinomycetota bacterium | reverse complement strand
CTCGCTGATCGGCATGCATGGTTCGCTGACTTCGGCGGACCAGCTGGTCCCCCTGCTCTGCATGGCAACTTCATGACCGGGCTGTTCCGGCCCTTGGTTGCCCACAGCAGTGCATGAATATTTATCCACAGTCTGATCTGTGGAAATGCAAGGCTGGATGACAGGTCATCCACAGGCAGAGATGAGTTACCCACAGGATGAATCACCGTGTGGTCTACCTCTGTATGACACAGCAGCACTGTCCCGGCGAGTAGCTATATGCACCTCATAACAGCGCGAAAGGGACACCTCACGTGGCTCCGCATGCCGTCCAGGACAAGCCACTGCTCGATGTGCCGACGCTGGCGCAGCGCCTGGATGGCCCCCGGCCACCTGTGCTGCTGGATGTGCGCTGGCGGCTGGGCGGGCCACCGGGCGCCGGTACTTACCGGGCCGGCCACCTTCCCGGTGCCGTCTTCGTCGATCTCGACCGGGACCTGTCCGCCGCGCCAGGACCGGGCGGCCGTCACCCGCTCCCGGCGGCGGACACATTCCAGGCCGCCATGCGCCGGGCCGGGGTGAGCGACGGGCGGNNCCGCCGCCACCGCCGCCGCCCGCGGATGGTGGCTGCTGTCCTACTACGGGCACAACGCGGCCAGGGTTCTCGACGGTGGTTACCGCGCCTGGGTGGCCACGGGCCAGCCGGTGGTGGCCGGCGATCAGGCCGCGTCCGCACCAGGGGACTTCACCGCCCGGCCCGGTCATATGCCGCTGCTCGACGCGGACGGCGCCGCGCACCTGGCCCGCCACGGCATCCTGCTCGACGCACGCGCGCCGGAGCGGTACCGGGGCGAGGTGGAACCGCTCGACCCGGTGGCCGGGCACATCCCCGGCGCGCTGAGCGCGCCCACGCTGCACAACGTCCATCCCGACGGCCGGTTCCTGCCCGAGGCGGACCTGCGGGCCCGGTTTGCCAGCCTCGGGGTACCGGCCACGGATGGCACTTCCGCGGCCGGTGCCAGGGATTGCGGTGCGGATGTCCAGGTTGGCTCATACTGCGGATCGGGCGTCACGGCCGCTCATGAGGTGCTCGCGCTCACGATCGCCGGGATGCCTGCCGCGCTCTACGTCGGCTCCTGGTCACATTGGGTCAGCGATCCCGCCCGCCCTGTCGCCACCGGCCCGGCGCCCGGCTGAGCGTGTAGTCCCGCTGGAACTTGATACCTGGATGCCCGGCTCCCGGCCGTGCCTGGGGCCAGCTGAAGCCCGGATGACTGAAGGCCCGGCACCCGGTTATGCCTGGGGCCAGCTGGAAGAAGATGCCTGGATGCCCGGCGGTCGGCTGTGCGCCTAGCTGGGGGACCGGCAGGGATTTGCCCGCGGCGGGAACCGGTGCGCGACGCCCTGCGTCCGATCGAGTGCGGCCCGGGCCGGTCAGCCGAACCCGGCCCGGGCCGACCAGGGGCAGCCCGGCCCGCTCCTGCTGGGGCAGGTCCCAGAGCCATGAATGGAGTCCGCGATGATGATGCAGAAGCGCCCGGCGAGGCTGGTCACGTGCGGGGTGCTGGGTGTGGTCATGGCCGGTGCCGTGGCAGGCCTGGCCGCCTGTGGCGGTGTGGTGGCCGGTTCGGCGGGCAGCCAGCAGACGCCGGCTGCGACCGGCAGCCCCGGGCAGCAGGCCGCCTTGTGCGCGAATGCCGGGCACCTGGACCGGATGGTCGTCAGCCTGTCCGGTGTGCTGTCGTCGACTCACGTCCATCAGGTGCTTCCCGGCGGCGTCACGATCCGGGACCCCGCCAAAGTGCAGGCCGTGGCGTCCGCGCTGTGCGCTCTGCCTGCGATGCCGCACGGTGTCGTGAGCTGCCCGGCTGATTTCGGTGGCAGTTACCGATTCGCGTTCTCGGCCGCCGGCCAGGGCTTCCCGCCGGTCGTCGCGAGGTCCACGGGCTGCCGTTCGGTGTCCGGGCTGGGACCGACCCGGCTGGCCCCGGCAGCGTTCTGGACGCTGCTGCACAAGGAACTGGGCACCGGCCAGCAGGCCAACGGAAGCGGCGGCCCGGCCGCTCCCTGACCACCGTCCGGCTCCGGCCGGTGGGGGCCCGCCGGTGCGCCGGATCGGGAAGCCTGCGGCACCCTAAGTAGCAGGCGCAGCATGAATGCTACGCTACGTAATCATCTGCACGCGTTCAGCCGCATGCTGATGGTAAAGTTGAGGCTGGCGTGAACCCCGGAGCGGCAGTGCACGAAAGCGCCAGTGCGCGGGAGCGACGGGACGCGGCGCGCGGGGGAGGGTGCCGGCGGCAGTAGAGCCGACGGGCGCTGGCTTGCCGGACATCCGCGGGGGAGGCGCGACGTGAGATCAGGCCCAGCGTCGGCCATCTTCTGCCTGGCGGGTCGTCCTGGCGCCACGCCGGGGCCGCGATGAGCGACCCGAGGCTCGGGGGGTGGCCAGCCGTCCGGGCCGGCTGGTCCACGATGACGCCGGCGATCCGGGTCCTGACCGCCTTGTCAGTCCTGCTCGGCCTGGCCGCTCTCGCCGCGGTCGCCGTAGAGCCCCTGCTTTCCGGTATCAGCGCACGGTGGGCCACCAACCTGGGCTGGACACTCGGCGGCCTGGTGGCCTTCTGCGGGACTCTCGCCGCGGGGCTGCGGCGCGAACGAGGCTCGGCCGCACGCGGAGCGTGGCTGCTGTGGACCGCCGGCTCGGCCTGCTGGATAGCCGGCTCGCTCTACCGGGACATCGTGGTCACCAACGTGCAGCTCCGCGCGGCAGGGCTGCTGTGGCTCTGCTTCACGCTGTTCGGCGTCGCCTCCTTCGCCCGGCGGCTGCCCCGCGTTCTCATCTTCGGGATCTTCCTGCTCGACGCGCTTCCGGTTGTCCTGCTGATCGTGGCCATCGTGCGCGTCGCGGAGCCCGCACCGCCCGGCGTCAGCATCATAAATGAGCTGTTTCTCAGCCTTTACCCGGCGCTGTTCGGGCTCTGTGCGGCGAACGCGATCCAGATGGCTGGCATGCACCGGGACATGCGCCGCATCCCCGCCTCCGTCTGGCTTATCACCGCCGGGTTCTGCCTGATGGCCCTGGCAGCCCTGTTCTGGGTGCCGTCGGTGGTGCTGGTGGGGGCGCCACAGGGTCACCCGACCGATGGGCTGTGGACAGTGGGCCTGCTGCTGATCGGTACGGGGGGGCTAGCCCACGCCTTCCGGCCGACCGGCGCGCTGGTCCTGCCCACAGCGGAAAAGGAGAGCGGCCCGCACGCGCTTCCCCCGGCGGCGGCGGTGCTGGGCCTCATCATCATGATGGCCGTTGTCCCACCGCGCGACCGTCTCCTGCTCCAGGCTTTCCTGCTGGCCTCCGCGCTGGTGCTGTTCGCGCGCGTCTACCTCATGCGCCGGGAAGATGTGCACCTGCTAGCGGCCCTGATCAGGTCACAGGAGAAGGCCCAGACGGCGGCCATGCGCGCGAGCCGGGGAGCCGAACGGCTGCGGCTGCTCGCTGACATCACCTCCAGGCTGACGAGCCTGGTTCTCGATGAGCTGATGCAGGCGATCTGTGACACGGCACGCGAACTGCTGGGCGCCCGGTACACGGCGTTCGGGCTCGCGGAGAAGGGCGGCG
>DPMS01000675.1 GCA_003541285.1 Actinomycetota bacterium | reverse complement strand
TTCGTGGGGCGAAGGGGCTGCTGCGTTGGCGGGGCGAAGGGGCTGCTGCGGTTTGTGGGCTGTGAAGGGTCCGGAGCGGACGGCGGCGAGGTGGGACTCCATTGGCCGGCGGCCGGGCCGGGCGGGGCGTTCCTCCGCCCGATCATGCCGAACGCGGGCTGCCCGCGCTACCGCCTCCCGCGGCTTCAGCCGCGGGAGGCGGGCAGGTGAGTCGAGCTGTCACAGGGCCGGTTGTCAGGAGGTGCCGGCGGGAGGCCGGATGAAGATGAGCCGGGCGTCCCTCGCGCCGCTGATCACCGGGCCGCCTACCCAGACCGGCTCGCCCGCCGCCAGCGAGGACTCACCGATCTTGCCGCTGGAGTCCCTGACGACGGTGCTGCTGACCAGGTCCCAGGTCCAGATCGTGCCGTCAGCCGCCTTGACCACGATGGAGCTGCCGCTGCTGACCGACTGGATCACTCCCCGCTCATAGGCGACCGTCTTGAGCGTGCCGGTGGCGGTCCGGAAGGTGAACTGCCCGTCGACCCCGTGCAGCAGGAAGAACCGGACGATGCGGCGGCGGATGAACCGGCACCGCGCGGTGACAGCGCGGCCCGCTCTGGCCAGCCGCTGGCGGCCGGACACCTGCGCTGCCCGTGCCGCCGCGGCTGCCTGCAGGCATCGCCGGACCGCCGGGCCGGCCGTGGTCGCGCCGGTGCCAGCGCCGGGAGCGCTGCCCGTTAGCGCCGCGGACGGGGCCGCCGTGCTGGAGACGGCTGCGTTCGGCAGGCTCGCGGCGCTGAGAGTCGCATCGAGCAGGGCAGCCTGGCCCGCCTGGCCCGCCTGGCTGGCCGTGCCTGCCGAACCCGTGCTGCCCGTGCTTGCGGCGGGCGCCGCGGACGGGGAGTTGCCTGTCAGCGACAGGCCGGCGATCACGCCGCCGCCCGCGAGCAGGACGGCGAGGGTGACCCCGACCGTCCAGCGCAGGGCCTTGTGCCTGTCTCTCGCGAGATGCGCTTGCAGTCCCTGCGACTGCTGCCAGTGGTAACCGTAGCCAGGATCGTCGTGTCCGTGCTGAGGCCCGGGGCCGCCCTGACCGTGCCAGAACTGCTCGGTGGGCTCAGAGTCGCGGGGCTCGCCCCCGGGAGGGCGGTAGTTGTTCTCCATGCCTGTCATCGTGGCGGGCCGGCCTGTGACATCGGCCAGCCGAACCTGGGATTTCCCTGGGAACGGGCTGCACTTCTGGTCAGGGGCCGGGCGTTGCGCGCGCCTCTGGTCAGGGCTGGCGGCCGGGCTGATCCGCTACATCCGCTCGGGTAGCGGGATACCGAGCAGATCAAGCCCGGTTGACAGGACCCGCAGCGTGAGCGCCGACAAAGCCAGCCTGGACTCCCGCTCGGTGTCGCCGGCGGCTTTCAGGACCGGGCACACCTCATAGAACGTCGTGAAGGCGCTGGCAACGTCGAACAGGAAGGCGGCGAGCACGTGCGGCTCGGCCGTGTCGGCTGCCTGGCAGACCGCAGTCCCGAAGCCGAGCAGGGTCAGGGCCAGTGCCCGTTCGGCATCGTGGGTGATGTGGATGTCGCCGGTGGCCTTGTCCGGGTCGAGTCCGGCCTTGCGGAAGATGCCCCGCGCCCTGGTGGTGGCGTACTGCAGGTACGGGCCGGTGTTGCCAGTGAGTGCGAGCATCCGGTCGAAGTCGAACACGTACCCGGAATCCCTGGCCACCGACAGGTCACCGTACTTGAGTGCGCCGATACCCACCGCCTCGGCGATCTCATGGCGCAGGCCTGGGTCGTCGTAGCGGTCGGCGATCACCCGCTCCGCGCGCTCGACCGCCTCATCGATCAGCGTGATCAGCTTGACCTGGTCTCCGGTGCGGGTGCGGATCCGTTTCCGGTCAGCCCCGCTGACCAGGCCGATGACCGCGTGCTCGGCGCTGACCTCGCCGGTCAGCCAGCCAGCCTGCCGGGCGGCCGCGAACAGCATCTGGAAGTGCAGTGACTGCTCTGCGGCGACAAAGTAGATGAGCCGGGCCGCCTTCAGGTCGCTGATCCGGTACCTGATCGCGGCCAGATCGGTGGTGTCGTATCCGTAGCCTCCGTCCCGCTTGCGCAGGATCATCGGCAGCGGGGCGCCGTCCCGGCCCGTGAAACCCGGCGGGAACACGCAAAGCGCTCCGTCGCTGATCACCGCGATGCCTGCCGCCCGCAGCTCATCGCAGACGCTGGCGAGCATCGGGTTGTAGAAGCTCTCCGGGGCGAGGTCCGCATCGGTCAGGGTGACGCCAAGCCGCCGGTAGATGGTGTTGTAGTACTGCTTGGAATCATCGATAACCAGCTGCCACAGGCGGAGCGTCTCCTCGTCACCGCCCTGGAGTGCCACCACGCGGTTCCGGGACCGCTCCGCGAAGCCGGGGTCGCTGTCGAATTTGGCCCGTGCCGCCTGGTAGAACGCGTTGATCTCCCCGGTCGACAGCTGCTGGCGGGCGGACTCCTCACCGACGTCCAGCAGGTGCTCGATGAGCATGCCGAACTGGGTTCCCCAGTCCCCCAGATGGTTGGCGCGGACGACCGCATGCCCGAGATGCTCCAGGATCCTGACCACCGCGTCGCCGACAATCGTCGTGCGCAGGTGACCGACGTGCATCTCCTTGGCGACGTTGGGGGAGGAGTAGTCGACCACGGTCTTGTGTGCCGGGTCCGCTTCCGGGACGCCGAGCCGGGGATCTGCGAACTGGTCGGCGGCCTGCCCGGCGACCCACTCATCGCGAAGACTGAAGTTGATGAACCCCGGCCCGCTCACGTCGATCTTGTCGCAGACGTCGTCCAGGTGGACATGGTCGGCGATCTGGGTGGCGACGTCACGGGGCGGGCGCCCGAGCCGCTTGGCCAGCGGCAGCGCCACGTTGGCCTGGTAGTCGGCGAACGCGGACGGCCGGATGACGGCGTCGGCGTCGGCGTACTCGGCGCCCAGCGTGTCGGCGAGCGCCATGCGCACACGCTGGGCGAGAACCTCCCGTGGATCGGCCATGGACTCAAGCCTAGTGGGGTGTCAAAGCAGTTCCTGGTCTGGCGCGCGCCGTCAGCGCTGCCTGGAGCCCGGCAGCCGGTGGGTGGCCGCGAGATAGACGGTGAGCACGGCCCCGGCACAGCCGGCGATGGCCAGCGCCACGACGTCCAGGGCGGGGTCGTAGCTGCGCAGTTCGAAGAAGGTCCGGGACAGTGGCAGGGCCAGTGCCAGCGCCATCCCGGCAGCCATCGCCACTACCAGGGCGATCCGCCACCAGGTGTAAGGGCGGGCGACCAGCGCGAGCACCCACAGCGCGATCGCCGCCAGGGTGATCACCGCCGTCGTCCGGTCGGCGATCAGGCCGGTGCCGGGGGCGAGGCGCGCGATCAGGTAGGTGGCGAACGTGGCGGCCGCGCACGTGATGCCCGACGGTATGGCGAAGCGCAGCACGCGGCTGACAAAACCGGGCCCGACCCGCTGGTGGCTGGGCCCGAGCGCGAGAACGAACGCGGGCACCCCGATGGTCAGCGTGGAGATCAGGGTCAGGTGCCGGGGCAGGAACGGGAACCGCAGCCCCTGCAGCCCGGCCACCGCGGCAAAGCCGACCAGCGCCGTCGCGGTGGACAGCAGCATCGCGTATACGGTCTTGGTCAGGAACAGGCTCGCCACCCGCTCGACATTGCCGAGCACGCGACGGCCCTCCGCCACCACGTGCGGGAGGGTGGCGAAGCTGTCATCCATCAGCACGAGCTTGGCCACGGCGCGGGTGGCTCCGCTGCCTGATCCCATGGCCACGCCGAGATCCGCGCGGGTGAGCGCGAGCACATCGTTGACACCATCGCCGGTCATCGCCACGGTGTGGCCCCGCGATTGCAGCGCGGTCACGAACACCTGCTTCTGGCGTGGGGTGACCCGCCCGAACACCGAGTTGTTCTCCAGCGCGTCGGCGAGGGCTGCCAGATCGGCCGGGTGAAGCTGGCCGGGAAGGCCGGGC
>DPMS01000191.1 GCA_003541285.1 Actinomycetota bacterium | reverse complement strand
GGCCTGATCGGGCTGCGGCTGGTCGCCGAGCACCCGGACCGGTTCGCCCGGGTGGTGGCGGCCAACACCGGGCTGCCCACCGGCGACCATCCCATGCCCGACATCTGGCTGCAGTTCCGCGACGTGGTCCGCACCGCGCCGGCGCTGAGCGTGTCCCGGCTGGTGCAGGCGGGCTGCCAGACGAGACTGCCCGCGGCCGTGCTCGCCGCCTACGACGCACCGTTCCCCGACGAGAGCTTCCTGGCCGGGCCGCGTGCGATGCCCGGGCTGGTACCGACCTCCCCGGACGACCCGGCGGCCCCGGCCAACCGGGCGGCCTGGCAGCGGCTGGCCGCCTGGGACAAGCCGGTCCTGGTGGCCTTCAGCGACCGGGACCCGATCACCGGCGGCATGGCCCCCATCCTGAAGCGCGCGATTCCTGGCGCGGCCGGCATCGAGCATCCGGTGATCGGCGGGGCCGGTCACTTCCTCCAGGAGGACGCCGGGGAGCGGCTCGGTGAGGTGATCACCGCATTCCTGCGTGCCCACCCGCTGGGTGGCTGACCCGGTCACGGCAGAGGTGGGCGACCCGCTCACGGCAGCGGATATTTTGGGGCGATGGAAGAGAACCGGGCCCGGCGGGTCGCTGACGCACTTCGCGCCCGCGGCATCAACGCACACTTCGCCGAGGTCGGCACCTACCAGTTCGGCGTCCGGGTATCGCTGCCGGGCGGCCGCGTGGCGGAATGGGACACCGACGGAACCGCCGGACTTGAGGCCCAGGTCATGCAGGACGGNNGAGCAGGTGATCGACGCCATCGCCCGTACCGACTACGACCAGCCCATCGCGCGCGAGCGCGCGGAAGCACCGCCGCCCGGCCCGCCGCTGGCCCCCGAAGGCGGCCTGTTCCGCCGGTTCCGCGACGGCCTCCGCTACCACTAGCCAGGTCCCCCCGCCCGGCTTGGCCCGCCGCAGGCCGCCCGCCGCAGGCCGCCCGCCGCAGGCCATGATCGTGGTGATGTGGGAATCTAGCCTGCCCTGATGTAGTCATGCAGGTCAGCAGGCATGTGGCCCGGCTCCTGCCGGGCCCTGGCCCCACCGAGATCCCCAACGATGCTGCAACTGGCGGGGGGTGACCACGATGGCCAGCATCAGCAAACGGTGCAGTCACGCCGACCGAGCACGCTAGCCATGATCAGTTGGCCACAATTGAGGCAGGGCTTCCGGAGCCCTGGCGGATCGCTGTGCAGGGCTACGCATCGGCCGTGACTTGCAGGTTCGCAGGCCGGTGCTGGTCTCGACGTACCGTCAGTGACCGCCAGGTGCGCTGGGCACCTCTGTGATCGGGCATGTGACGGGCACGGGCATCCCTGGGGGCATCGCAGAGAATCCGATCATCGCCAGGTCTGCCGTCCTGCTCACCTTCAAGTGCCTGGCTCCCCTGCATTGGGCGCGGCGGTAGCTGCCCGCCGGAGCGCTTCTGATGCCGTGAGGCGAGCACCGAGACCCCGGTTAGTACCGAGCCCAGCGCAAAGGTGATGGTGGCTCCGACGGTCAGGACGAATACCACCCAGGTCATGAAGTAGTCCAGGCCGGGGTGCATCCCGTAGCTTTCGGCCGGGGTGAAGAGCGCGACCGCCCACAGGGGTGCCCCCAGCATGGTTGCCGCAATGATCACACGGACGCCCGTCCTGACGTCTGTGCTCGCCGACGGCCGGGCCTGCGCCCGGGCGGCCTTGCGCACAGGCTGGGCTCCGATCGGCCCGGCGGGGAGGTCGGTGGTGAGCGCGGCCAGGTCCGCATAGGTCCGCGACGCGAACGCCTGGCCCACCCGCATGACCAGCTCGTCCTTGGTCAGCCTGCCCTGCACGAACGCGGCCTTGAGCGTGTTGACCACGTACTCGCGGTCGGCGTGAGACGCCCTGAGATGGCCGCAGCCCACGCCTGCCATCTGGTCTCCCGGCCCTGCAGTCACCGGCACCTCCCCGCGAGCACAACGCAAGGAAAGCGTAACGCGGCTGCCCATTGGCGGCCATCCTTGTCCTGAGGCCATACAGAGGCGCTTTGCCGGTTGACACTAGCGCTGACGCCTCGGCCGATTCATCACGAGTATGGTCTGACTGTCGATCACCTTGAGTCGCCCCACATCACCGCCCGCGAGGTCGAGCGCAACGCGCCACACCTCCGGGTCAACCTTGGTGACCTGGGCTGGCTTCGATCTTGGGCGACGTGCGCGCTTGCTGTCTTTCATGGCTGAGTCGCGGTGCGGCCAAGTCGTTACTCATGCTTGACCCTTACATTAGGAGAGGGGCCGCCAGTCCCCGCCGGCGGCCCCTCGCCCCCTATGACGACAATCCCTAGGCAAACCGGGGTGGCGGGAGGTGGTGCCTATCCCCAAGCTCCAGGACTATCGCTTCACGATCAAGGCTCACGACCTTAGATAACGTTCGCTAGGGACCAACGTCCCTAGCTCACGGTGCAAGCAAGCTACGCAGCGTGTCTACCGTCACGTTTGGCTATGCCCAGGCTCTGCGCAGGATCGTTAGTCTGTCTCCCCCGGGCATGGAGTCTTGGACCCAAACCTTCCCCGGTGCCTTGCTTGCCACGATGCAGCAGGGTAAACGTCTCAGGCCGAAAAGCGCATTAACTCAGAAGTCGGTCTTCGTCTTCGTTGTCTGACGTTAGCTGAGGAGGGAGGACGACCGGTAGACGCCCTTGTCGGGTAGCTCCGGCTAGAAGATCCCCTGCCTCCATACGCCGTTCGCTTCCAGTCTTCAGCAAGAGCAGCAAAGGCAGCAGAGCCAACAACCAAAGCGGAGTCCAGCGAACCCCGGGAAGATAAGCCCCTGACCTGCCCTGACGTGCAGTAAGCAATTCCATGCCGATCATGAGGGGTAGCTGGCCTAGGCCCTTACCCGGGGTCGCCTACCCGCTCGGGCAGCCTGGCCGGCCCGGCTGACAGCGGCGGCGCGCCTTCCTCGCGGATGCCGTAGCGCGCGTACAGCCGGCGCAGTGGGCGCGGCGCCCACCAGTTCACCCTCCCCAGCAGCCGCATGGTGGCCGGCACCAGCAGCACCCGGATGATGGTGGCGTCCACCACCAGGGCGATGATCATGCCAACGCCCATCAGTTTGATGAACGTGATCCCGGACGCCGAGAACGCGCCGACGACGATCACCAGCAGCAGCGCCAGGCTGGTGATGATCCCGCCGGTGCGCTGGAGCCCGCCGGCCACCGCCGCGGTGTTGTCGCCGGTGACGTCGTACCGTTCGCGGACCCGCGACAGCAGGAACACCTCGTAGTCCATGGACAGCCCGAAGATGATCGCCAGCATGAGGATAGGCATGGTCGGGTCGATGGTGCCGGTCGGGGTGAAGTGCAGCAGCCCGGACAGGTGACCCTCCTGGAAGATCCACACGATCGCGCCGAACGTCGCCGTCAGCGACAGCGCGTTCGCCGCGATGGCCTTGACCGGCAGCACGACCGACCCGAACGCGAGGAACAGCAGCACGAACGTGGCGAGTGCGACCACCAGTGCCATCCAGGGCAGCGTGTGGCCCAGGCTGGTCAGTTCGTCCACCAGTTGCGCGGTGGCGCCACCCACGTACACCCGCGCCCCGGCCGGCGGTGGCACCGCGCGCACCCGCGACACCAGCGCCCGCGCCGCCGCGGATTCAGGATTCCCGGCATAACGCAGGTCCACCCGCGCGACACTGCCCGCCACGCCGGTCACCTGCCCGGCGACGACCCCAGGGACGTGGTCCAGACGGGTCAGGTAGCTGGCGACCGCGGCCCGCTGCGCCGGGGCCCCCGCAGGCCCGGCGAACTTGATCACGGCCTCGATGGGGCTGGTGGCGTTGGCGGGGAAGTCGCGGGCCAGTGCGTCGGCCACCACCCGCGGCGCCGCGCTGGCGGGCAGCACGCGGGCGTCGGTGCCGCCCCAGGTGATGTGGCGGAACGGCGAGCCGAGCGCGAGCAGCGCGATCACTATCACCGCTATGTAGGCGACCGGGCGGCGCATGACGCTGCGGGCGATCCGGTACCAGGCGCCGCTGGCCTCCTGCACCGGTGGCCGGCGCACTGACCGGCGGATCCGCAGTGCGTTGACCCGGTGGCCGAGCACCGCGAGCAGGGCGGGCATCACGGTCAGCGCGGCCAGCATGTCCACCGCGACGGTCGCGACACCGCCGTAACCCATCGAGCGCAGGAACATCTCCGGGAAGAGCATCAGGCTGGCCAGGGCGATCGCGACGGTGACACCCGACACCGCGACGGTCCGCCCGGCGGTGGCCACCGTCCGGGCGAGGGCATCCTCCACGCCCGGCTGGCTGCGCAGTTCCTCCCGGAACCGGGCCACCATGAACAGCCCGTAGTCGATGGCCAGGCCCAGGCCGAGGATGGTGGTGATGTTGACCGAGTAGATGGACACGCCGGTGACCAGGGTGAGCAGCCGCAGGGCGGTGAACGAGCCCAGGATCCCGATGCCGCCGATGGCCAGTGGCAGACTGGCGGCGGCCAGGCTGCCGAAGATCACCAGCAGCAGGATGAGCAGCACCGGCATGGAGATGCCCTCGGCCCGCCCGATGTCGCTGGTGACCTGCTTGTTGATGGCCTGCTCGGCCGGGATCTGCCCGCCCGCGTGCTCGGCCAGGCCGGGGGCGGCGAGCTTGCCGCTGATGGCCTCGAACGTCTTGATCCTCGCGGCGTCGGTGGCGCCGGCCAGCCGGAGCACGGCATAGGTCTCGTGCCCGCCCGCGCCGACGAACTGCGGCGACCCGGTGGACCAGTACGTCTGGTAGGACTCGACTTTGGCTCTGGGCAGCGCGGCCAGCGTGGCTGTGACCGCGGCCCGGTAGCCGGGATCGCGCACCGTCTGGCTGGCACTGCGGTAGAGCACCACCACGTCGGCCGTGTCCCGGCCGAACGCCCGTGTCGCCAGATCGCTGGCCTGCTGGCTCTGGCTGCCGGGGGCGGTGAAGCCACCGCCGGATTGCAGCTTGGCGAACACACCCGTTCCCCACACCGCCGCGCCCGCCATCGCTACCGCCGCTACCAGCAGGACCAGCCGCCGGCGGCGGTATACGAAACGTCCCCATCCCTCGAACATCGGCCCCTCCGCCATTAGACTGGTAGCCACCGTTCACATTGGTGAACAGTGTAAACTGCAAACAGTGTTAACTTCGCATACGTCGTTCACTACTGTCAAGCCCGTTCAGGAGGGAGGCCGGCGTGGTTCAGGCACCAAGCCGCCGCGACCGCGTCCGGGCCGCGACCACCGGCGAGATCAAGCAGACCGCGCGGCGGATCCTGGTGGCCGAGGGACCGCAGGCGGTCTCGCTGCGGGCGATCGCCCGCGAGATGGGCATGACCGCCCCCGCCCTCTACCGGTACTTCGGCAGTCACGAGGATCTGATCAAGCACGTCGTCGCCGACATCTTCGATGAGATCGCGGGCGACATCCACGCCGCGATCGCCGCAGCCGCTGAGGCCAGTGGCGGCGACATGACGGCGAAACTGGTGGCCGCGTGCGGCGAGTTCCGCCGCTGGTCACTCGCTCACAAGGACGAGTTCGGCCTGCTCTTCGGGACCCCGCTGCCGGCCCTGGAGGCGGCGCAGGACGAGGTGATCGACGAGTGCGCGCAGAAGTTCAGCGGCACGTTCTTCACCCTGTTCCTGGAACTGTGGCACAAGCGCCCGTTCCCGATCCCCGCCGACGGGGACATCGACCCTGGCCTGCGCGAGCAGCTGGCCCGGTACCGCGAGGGCCTCGGGATCGACCTGCCGCTCGGGGCGGGCCTCACCTTCCTGCGCTGCTGGGTCCGCCTCTACGGGATGGTCGCCCTCGAAGTGTTCGGCCACCTGCACTTCGCCCTCGAAGACCCGTCGGCCATGTTCGAGATCACCCTCGCCGAACTAGCCGGCCTCGTCGGCCTGGAGTACCCAGCCACATGACAGCACCGGGCCCGGCCCGCTACTGGTGGCCGAGGACGCGGTGGGGGATGTAGTGCTCCTCCAGGCGGCGGATCTCGTCCTGGGTCAGTTCCAGTTTCTCGGCGGCGAGGGCGTCCTCGATGTGGCCGAGTTTCGTGGCGCCCACGATGGGGGCGGTCACGCCGGGCCGCTGCAGCAGCCAGGCCAGCGCGATCTGGGCGGGCGGGACACCCCGCTCGGCGGCCACCGCGGCGACGGCGTCGACCACGTCGAAGTCGGCCGGCTGGGTGTAGAGGCTGTCGCCGAAGGGGTCGGAATTCGACCGGGTGGTGCGCCGCTGGCCGGCCCGGGTGCGGTTGCCGGCCAGCACGCCGCGGGCGAGCGGGCTCCATGGGATCACCGCGACGCCCTGGTCGATGCACTGCGGGATCATCTCCCGCTCCTCCTCGCGGTAGAGCAGGTTGTAGTGGTTCTGCATCGACACGAACCGGGTCCAGCCATGCCGCTCCGCCACGTGCTGCGCCTTGGCGAACTGCCAGGCGAACATGCTGCTCGCCCCGATGTAGCGGGCCTTGCCAGCCCGGACCACGTCGTGCAGTGCCTCCATGGTCTCCTCGATCGGCGTCCGCGGGTCCCACCGGTGGATCTGGTACAGATCCACGTAGTCCATGTCCAGCCGCCGCAGTGAGTCGTCGATCGCGGCCAGGATGTGCTTGCGCGACAGGCCCCGGGCATTCTCACCCTCGCCCATCGGCATGAACACCTTGGTGGCCACGACCACGTCCTCGCGGCGGAACAGCTTGCCGAGCAGCCGCCCGGTGGCCACCTCGCTGGCTCCGGCGGAGTAGACGTTCGCCGTGTCGAAGAAGATGACCCCGCCTTCGGCCGCCGCGGCGACGATCGGCTCGGCCGCGTCCTCGTCCAGTACCCACGGCCGTTCGCTGTTGTCCCCGAAGCTCATCATCCCGAGGCAGACACGCGATACGCGCATGCCCGTCGCGCCAAGGTTGACGTAGTCCATGCTCACCTCATCATCGCCGGGTCATCGGACTCTTCTGTGTAATGAAGATTACATCCATGCCCGCGATGTGGCCGGGTGGGTGGCAGGGCGGGAGCGCCGTGCTCCGCTGGCCGCGGTCCGGCCGGCCGGCGAGGGCGGCGGCGCCGCGCAGCAGCCGCCAGCCGGCCAGCATGGCCACTGCCGCAAGGGCTACCGCGAAACCGGGCGCAGCACCCGCGCCGGCGCCGGCCGCCACCCCTCCGGCCAGCAGCAGCCAATGGCGTCTCGCCCCAGCAGCTCGACGGCGGCTGAGCGCCGGTCAGGCTACGAAGGGTGAGCCGGACTCGCTGGTCATCGGGCGGCCCGCGGCGTGCCAGCCGATCATCCCGTCCGCGATGTTCCGCGCCTGCCAGCCCACACCGGCCAGCGCCCGGGCGGCATGGGCGGAGCGTGCCCCTGACCGGCAGATGACGTAAAGCTCGCGGTCGCGGTCGATTTCCAGGTAGCGGGCACCCAGTTCGCCGAGCGGGATATGCACTGCACCCGGCACGTGACCAGCGGCCCACTCATCGGGTTCCCGCACGTCCAGCAGGAACGCGTCAGCGGGTACCTCGGCCGCGGGCACATGGTGCACCGCCTGGCCCTGACTCATCTGTCCTCCGCGCGTATCGCCTCCGGCATGGCCAGCCGGCATCTGCCCGCCAGGGTACCCAGGCACGCGGCGGAATGCGGCAGCGGCCGCCCCGCACGCGCGCGGCCACGGCATCGGCCGGGCACTGGTCGCTGCGATCATGGATCGGGCCTCCGAGCGCCAGGTCCGGCATCTGCTGCTGCTGACGCTGCCCGACATGCACGTTGCGCATCACCTGTACGCCGAGGCGGGGTTCAGCCGCCTCCCGGACCGGGACTGGTCGCCCGGACCGGGTGAGATCCTGCTCGCCTACGGCCTGGTCCTGGCACCCTGACCCGTTCGCCCGGGTGGGCGGATCAGCAGCCGGTGTCCGCCCGGTACCCCCGCACGTTGTTGGTGGTGACCTGATCGACGCCGGCGGGCACGGTGGCGACTTCAGCGGCGGTGTCCGGTGTCCAGGCATCCACCAGCACGCCTGCGGCATGCAGGGCGGCCACCTCGGCGGCGGTGATGTGCGTGCCGTTGCTGCCGTAGTTGATGCTCTCCATCCAGTAGCCCGAGGACTTCGGCAGCGCCCGGTAGCTGGTCGTGATCAGCGTCAGGTGCCCCCGGTACCCGGCCTTGCGCATCTCCGAGAGCACCCGGGGATAGAAGCTGCGGACGTCCGTCCCAGCCTTGTCGTTGACCATCCTGATGAGCCGCAGCACCGCGCTGGCCTGCTCAGAGGTCAGCCGGTGCGGCTTCATCTCGACACTGACAGCCATGCCATCGGCGGCGGCGCGTTCCAGCGCGCTTTGCAGGGCCGGCAGGTGCTGGCTGCTCATCTCACGGTCCCCGGGGACGCCCTTGACCTTCAGCCGCATGGCCTCCAGTTGCGCCGCTGTATAGCTGCTCACCTTGCCGGTGTAAGCGGTCGTGCGGTCGACGGTCCAGTCATGGATTTCGACCGGGATGCTGTCCTTGCTGAACCACACATCCACCTCGACCTTGCCGACACCCAGGCGGTGGGCCGCGTTGATCGCGGCGAGAGAGTTTTCCGGGTAGTTGCTGTACGGGTAGTGCAGGCCGAGGCGGACCGAGATCCTGGGACAGGTGGCCACCCTGGGCGCCCCGTGCCTGGCCCTGACCGCCGGACCCAGCACACCGAACCCGATGAGCGCGGCGACGGCTACCAGCCCCGTGGGCAGCAGCCAGCGCCTGCGCGCGAATGACCTGCCCTCGGGCACGCCGCCCACCATGGCTCCTCTCCAGCAGGGGCCGCAAGCGGCCGGCCCCGCCCCGGGTCAGGACCGGCCGGATCCGTTCGGCCCGGCATCCTGGATGGCGGTGGCCCCGGGCTCGGGGTCCTGGCCGTTCTCACGCCACTTCGGGGTGGTAACCACCTTGCGGAGCTGCTTGTTCATCGAACGCAGCAGAAAGAACAGCGCCAGGGCCAGCGCGGCAACGACGAGGAACCCGAGGACGCCTGTGACCACGTTGTTGGGTGCCGCAGCGGCGGCCAGATCCGTCACAAGCTCACCCTCTCCCAAATGCCAGCGAACAGGTCGTCCTCCGGAAGTTCAGTATCCACCACCGACCTGGCCAGGTGATAATCCTCGGTCGGCCAGGCCGCCTGCTGCACCTCCAGCGGGCAGGCGAACCACGAGCCTGCCGGGTCGATCTGCGTGGCGTGTGCGAGCAGTGCCTGGTCGCGGACCTCGAAGTGGTCAGCGCACGGGACCCGGGTGGTGATCTCCCACTCCCGGCGGCCGGCGGCCCGCTCCTCCCAGCGCGCGAACCACTCCGCGTAGGGCGACTCGAGGCCGCGCCGCTCCATCTCCTCGTGCAGCGCGGTGAACCGCTCCTTGTGGAAGCTGACGAAGTAGTACAGCTTGAGCGGCTGCCAGGGATCCCCGGAGCCCGGGTAACGGTCGGGGTCGGCGGCCGCCTCGAACGCTTCGACAGTCACCTGATGGGTCTTGACGTGGTCGGGGTGTGGGTAGCCGCCGTTCTCGTCGTACGTCAGGATCACGTGCGGGCGGAACTCCCGCACCGCGCGGACCAGTGGCTCGGCCGCGTCCGCCAGGTCCACCAGCGCGAAGCAGCCCTCCGGCAGCGGAGGCGGCGGATCGCCCTCCGGCAGGCCGGAATCTGTGAAACCAAGGAATTGCTGCCGGACGCCCAGGATCTCCCGGGCCCGGGCCATCTCCTCACGGCGGATACGGGTCAGGCCGGCGCGTACCTCGGGCTTGTCCATCGCCTTGTTCAGTATGTCCCCGCGCTCACCCCCGGTGAGGGTACAGACCATGACATCAGCACCTGACCGGACATAATGCACCATGGTCGCCGCACCCTTGCTCGACTCGTCATCCGGGTGCGCGTGCACCGCCATGAGCCGCAACGGCGCTGGCTGGCAGGCCGGCCCCGTGGGGCTGGCACTCACCGGGCGACCGCCGGCAGTGGCGGAATCATCAGGCATTGCAGGCACAGCAGGGTCCCCTCGGCACTGTGGGCGGACAATGTCAGGCGCGCCGTCGGACAACCCCCATAGAGTCCGTGCGGCAGCGCCGGAGAATCATCGTGCACCACAACACGCTGGTGAGGGGACGTCATTCCCCGCATAGAGTTGCTGCGCCGGCTATTGACTGATGCGACTCATACGTTAAGCCTTGTTAGCCTCAAAGAATTACCCCGAGGAGCCGCGCAGGGCTCCGGACGTCAGGTCCGCACTGCAGCCAAGGAGTACCCGTGACCGAGACACGCGACGACCACGTCACCTGGCTTACCCAGGAGGCCTACGACCGTCTGAAGGCTGAACTGGACCATCTCTCGGGGCCGGGACGGGTGGAGATCGCGAAAAAGATCGAGGCGGCCAGGGACGAGGGCGACTTGCGCGAGAACGGCGGCTACCACGCCGCCAAGGAGGAACAGGGCAAGCAGGAGGCCCGCATCCACCAGATCCAGCACATCCTGCAGAGCGCCCACGTCGGGGAGCCGCCCCGGACCGACGGGGTCGTCGGCCCCGGCATGACCGTCACAGTCCGCTTCGGCGGCGACGACGACGAGGTCACGTTCCTGCTTGCCTCGCGTGAGGAGAGCGGGTCACCGATCGACGTGTACTCGCCGCGTTCCCCGCTGGGCAGCGCGATCTCCGGCAAGAAGGTCGGCGAGACCGCTACCTACACCATGCCGAACGGGCGCTCGGCGACGGTCGAGATCCTCGAAGCGGTCCCGTACGGAGAGTTCTGACCCGCAGCGCCTGCGCGGTGCGCCCGGCCCCGTCCAGGGGCATGGCGCACCGCGGTGCTTGAGGAGGGGCGCCGGGTCAGCCGACCAGCTCCGGTTCGGTCTGCTCGGCCGCGGGTGTGGTCCTGCCGCGCAGGGGCACTTCCTTGATCAGCCAGGCCAGGGCGAACACGACCAGCGCGGTCGGCGCTGCCCAGAAGAAGACGGTCTGCACCGCCTGCGTGATCGCACCGAATACCACGTGCTGGAACGCCGCCGGCAGGTGCCTGAGCATGACCGGGTTGAGCTGAGGGCCACCCGAACCCAGGCGCGCACCTGGCAGCTGGGTGCTCAGCACCCCGGTCAGCCGGTGAGCGAAGATCGCGCCGAACGCGGCCACCCCGATCGACCCGCCGATCTGCTGGAAGAACGTCCGGGAGCTGCTGGCGACGCCGATGTCGCGCTGCTCGACGCTGTTCTGCGCGACGAGCGTGGTGATCTGCATGAGGAAGCCCATGCCCACGCCGAGCACCACGAAGTACAGGCCGGTGGTGAGCTTGGAGGTGTCGACGCCCAGCCTGGTGAGCAGGTACATGGCGACCGCCATGATCCCGGCGCCGATGATCGGCAGCGCCTTGTACCGGCCGGTCTTGGTCGTCACCCGCCCGGCGATCAGTGCGGTGACAGTCGAGCCGAGCATCAGCGGGATGAGCATGAGCCCGCTGCCGGTAGCCGACAGGTGCTGCACCGTCTGCTGGTAGAGCGGCAGGAAAGTGAGACCGCCCAGCATCGCCATGCCGAGCAGGAAGCTCATCGCCGAGACCAGCGAGAAATTCCGGTTACGGAACACATGCAGCGGCAGGATGGGCTCAGTTGCCCGCGCCTCCACGGCGATGAAGGCCGCCGTGGTGGCCACCGCGATCGCCCCCAGGCCGAGGATCTGCGCCGATCCCCAGGCGTACTGTGTGCCGCCCCAGGTGGTCAGCAGCACGATCGAGGTGGTGGCTATGGCGAGCAGCACCGCGCCCAGATAGTCGATCTTGTGCTGGATCTTGCGTCGCGGCATGTGCAGCGTCGCGGCCAGGTAGAGCAGCGCCGCGCCGCCGATCGGCATGTTGATGTAGAAGATCCAGCGCCAGGACAGGCTGTCGGTGATATACCCGCCGACCAGCGGGCCGGCGACCATGGCCAGCGTCATCGCCGCCATCATGTAGCCCATGTACTGGCCCCGCTCCCGTGGCGACACCAGGTCACCGATGGTCGCGATCGCCCCGACCAGCAGCCCGCCCGCACCCAGGCCCTGCAGGGCGCGGAACGCGATGAGCTGATCCATCGAATGCGACATCCCCGACAGCGCCGAGCCGACCAGGAACAGCACGATCGCGGCCATGAGCAGGCGCTTGCGGCCGTAGAGGTCGCCCAGCTTCCCGTACAGCGGCGTGGTCACCGTGGAGGCGAGCACGTAGGCGGTGACCACCCAGGACAGGTGGGTTACCCCGCCCAGGTCACCGACGATGCGTGGCAGCGCGGTGGAGACGACCAGCTGGTCGAGCATGGCGAGCATGATGGCCAGCAGCAGGCCGGGCAGGATGATCAGGATTTCCCGCCGGGGCCCCGTCGTTACCGTCTCCCGGGTGGCCGCTGCCTCGCTGGCTGCCATTACTCCGGCTCCCTCCGCCACTGGCCTAATCAGCTGGACCCCGGTCCGGGTCGCCCCGGTTCCCCCGGCCCCGCCGCCTTCTTGAGCCGACCGCGCCCCGCAGCAGATTACTCGCTAATCTACTTGCCGACCGGTTAGTATGTGGTCCCGGGGTTACGCTAGATCGACTACTAACCGGTCGTCAAGTAAGTTTCGCCGAGAGAGCACGAGGCGCGGCACGATGGATGAGGCGACACCCGCCACCATACGCGGCGTGAGCCCGGCCACCGG
>DPMS01000400.1 GCA_003541285.1 Actinomycetota bacterium | reverse complement strand
CCAGTAGAACGGCGTCTTGTGGATGACAGGCAGGTCGTAGCTGCCACTGAACCATCCCAGGCTGATCGGCACCAGCCAGCCGTTATAGCGGTGGATGGCCCGCGCGGCCTTCCCGTCGATGAGGAACTTCCCCACGTCCCCGTCCGGTGAGGCGGGGCTGACCCTAAGCGACCGCGCCGTCTCCGGCCGCGCGGCCAGGATGAGGCTCAGAACCAGATCCTTCGCCTCCGCCAGTTTCACGGCCACCCTCCCCGGCCGGATCGTAACCGATCCAGAAGCAGGCGAACATCCGCTGAGCCAGGAAACGCTAGCGCCGCCGACCCGGATCCGGATCTTCCACAAGCACACCGCGAGTCTGCGGAGCCGTGAGTGGCACCACCGCAGACCCTACCGAGGGATCGCGCGGTTGGCGGATGAGCGGGCTACCCGGGGCAGGCCAACTGGTACAGACTCTCCCATATGACCGCTCGAGATGAGATCCTCGCCGTCCTTCCAGCAATCCAGGCTCGAACGGGCCACGAGACCTTTACCCCACAAGAGGTCATCGACGAGCTGCAGCGCCGAGGAACCAGCTACAAGCCGTCGACTATCCGCACACACATAGTCAGTCGCATGTGCGCCAACGCGCCGGACCACCATGCGCGGACCTACGATGATCTTGAACGTGTAGCCGATGGGCAATATCGTCGCCGACGTTGAACTCCCAGCGGCAGATGCGGATGTCTGGCGGCGGGTGTCTGAGCTAGGCATCGCCACTGTCAAGGTGCGACGATCCGTCGGGGTCCTGCTACGCGCGTTTGGTTTGCGACGACCAGCCACCCAACCCGGAGGAGCTTTTGTCTGGGCCCCGAAACGCTGATCCTTTCCTCCGGCTCGATGGCGGCATTCTGGCCAGGGCACCGCGATTCTCGCGGGCGCCCACCCAGGCACCCTCGGCCGCCCGATGACGGAGGCATGGACTTCGCACTACCAGAGTCGCGCAGGCCGGCCCCGCTGCCAGGGCAGCCACCGAGGCCGAAGAGGCCATCCACCGGCAGGCCATCCGGCATTCGATTGAGCGAGCCAACCGGCCCGCGAAGCCCCCCTCCGGGCAGCCCCACAAGGTTGTGCGCTGCTCGCGGCAATAGCGGATGTTGTCATCCCGCGCTTGGCCGCTGGCGGGTGGCGCTGCCTGCCAGGCAGAATTCCGTCTTGTGGGAGCCAGTTCTGGCGACGTGCCGGTTGCCTTTGTCTGTGTGGGGTATCAGAGCGACTTGGCCCGCTTCCTGGTGGAGTACGACCTGGCAGAGGAAGATGTCCGGGGGCTGATCACCACGCGCACGCCACCGGGACCTGGCGGTGCACCGGGGCCGAGGGAGTATCTCGTCCACGCATCGTTGCTGCGCCCGCATGGGGAATTCCCGTGCGCGGGTGATGCCGGGGCGCTCAGTTTCTGCCGCCAGATCGCCGATGAGATGGCGACCCTGTTCGGTATCACGCACCAGGAGGCGGTGGCCCGTATCAACCGGCACTGGTCACGACCTGGGCCGGGCGGGCGTGAGCCGCGGGTCTGGATCGTGGGCCTGGACATCGCCTACCACGAGACACCGGACTTTTGGGCGCACACCATCTACTACGGGCACGACTCCCACTGGTGGGTTTCCGGCCCGGCGCCGGCACCACTGCCACCACCGTGATGCCACCGCTAACGATTGGGCTCGCGCAGATCGACGAGCCACATGCGGCAGATGAGGACGTTCTGGTTGGCCTGCCAGGCGGTGTCAACGGCGAGCGAACATTGCGGCCAGTTCAGCTGCTGTCGACGTAGACAGGCACCTGGCATGATGGGGGCCGTGCCAGAGCGCATGAACCTGATCGACGTCGCTGGCTTGTCGTCCCTATCGTTCGCGTGTGGAGCTCTGCCCGCCGACGCTGCTGTCTTTGCCGCGGGGCACGAACCGAACGGCTACTTCTGGGAGGGGTCGCTCAGTACATCGCTGCGGGCCTGGTATCGCAGGTAGAGCTTGATTGTGAGGCTGGCATGTTCTGCGCCCGCGGCGACCGTGCTGTGCTGGTCCCGCTACGCGAAGAACTGGCGGGGTACCTCGACAGCCCCGAGAAGATCGCCCGGCTCATTAGCCCTGGCGTCAGGCTTCCAGTTCGACGACTGAGCGCTCGACGTCGCAATCAAATCAGCGGTATGACCGGTTGTCGGCCTACGCGTCACAATGATCTATATGTATGATCCGTCCGGGCTGGATGGCCTTGCGGTCAGGTTGCGTGGCGGGCGCAATCTCAGCCGCACGCTCTGCTTGCGGGAGCCGGTGAGTCCCTATGCTGACGTGGTCATCGATTATCTGGTCGAGGTGCAGGACAGCGGCCTGCAGGTGAGTATCGGCGTAACGAGCCTCGGTGGTGACGGCCTGCCCGGGTTTTTGCGGGGGCTGTCAGATGATTACCGCGGCTGGGCCGGGACCCGGCAGTGGCGTTCGCTGGAAGATCAGCTGGTGATCGAGGCGAGCCACGACGGGCAAGGCCACGTGACCCTCATGTTCCGTTTGTGTGAGCGCATTTATGGCGACCACTGGGACTTGAGAGTCCCGTTCACTGTCGAAGCCGGCGCCGAGATGGCGGCCCTTGCCGATGCAGTCGAGGTCTTCTTTGCCAGCGCTCTACCCTGAACGGTCGGCCGACGCTCGGTCCGCGACATGACGGAAGACCGTTCCCTTCTGGGAGAAGCTCATTGCGTTCCCGGATGGCAGTCGCGGAGAATGACCGCTGTGGCTGGAGTCCTGGAAGGGCTGATCCTGATCCCAGTTCCGGGCCAAGCCGGGCCGCTCCCACCAGAGGTACCGGCAGTGGCACTAGCGATCGGTGGAACTCACCTCATCCCCCTCACCGACGATGTCCGCGCCCGATGCCACCAGGCTGACGGCGATGCAAGCACGGTCGAGGGGTTCCACGAGCTGACCCAGGGCATCGCCCGCTGGGCCCAGCAACTGTCACGGGGATGGATGGTGCTCTACGCCCACTGTGAGTTCTTCGGCGGAGACGGTATCCACGCCGCCATCGCCTGGTACCAGGAGTCGGTCATCTTCGGTCCCTCCTTTACCCGAACGCGCGGAGAACCTGCAGACCCGCCCTACCAGGTTGCAGTCCGGCCGGACATGGCGATCAACGCTGGGCTGCGGGCACTTGGCATTCAGGCCTCGGGCGGGCACGACGAATTCGCCACCATCGGTCTCGGCAAGCACCGATGGACCAACAACTGGCTCACAGAGTAAATCCCGGCTACCACCTGCCCCGGGAGTCGGCACCCCGCGGACAGCGGCACGAGAGTGCGCTGCCGACTTTGCGTGGCCAGGCCTTCTCAGAGGGGATCGAGAAGAAGCGCACCCTCGGGTGAGTAGAAATAGCCGCGTTTGAACTCGGCCCACTCGTCGACCGTCGGGTCCTCCCACCTCGCCAGCCACTCCGTCAGCCTGGCTTCCTCTGTGGCGAAGCCACTGGTCCGAAGCCACTGCAAGGTTTCGCTTCGCCCAGCACCAAAGATCGCTTGGGCGTCGAAGCCGGTGGCGAGGTCAAAGTCGCTTGTCCCGAACTTCGCCCTATACAGACGAGGCGAATCCGCAGGGTCGCCAATGACGAACAGAAGGAAGGCGCACAGGTAGATG
>DPMS01000193.1 GCA_003541285.1 Actinomycetota bacterium | reverse complement strand
CCTCCTCTGCACATCCGCTAACCACTTTGGCCAACACGCTTCACAGGTTGGCCAGTAGAGAACGCTGCAATGGAGCCGTTGGCCCCCCAGCAGGACGCGGCGGGCAAAGACAACCCATAGCCCCCTCCCGGCCCCGCTGTGGCACGATCGCGAGGACATCATCCAGCGCCTGTGCGGACTCAAGGAGTGACACCGGACTATCCCGGCAGGCGACAGTCACAAGAGTGCGTCATCCCAGGTCACAGGCCCATCACGCGCGCAAAGGAGCCGGGCTTCGGAATAACCCGGGAATCGGGGTAATACCGGTTATTCCGAGATCGGAATAACCGGTACCTGACCGCCGCCCCCGAACTGCTGGCGCTGGCCGCCGCCTGGCAGGACACCGCATGGTCGGCGGCGCGGTCATGACGCTGATCGCACCGACGTTGCAGGCGTTCTTCACCGACCGGCTCGTTCAGCAGCGTCAGGCCAGCCCACAGACCATCGCGTCCTACCGCGACACCCTGCGCCTGCTGCTCCTTCGTGCACCAGCGGACCGGGAAGATGCCCGCCCAGCTCGACTGGGACGACCCTGGACGCCACCACGATAGCGGCGTTCCTGAACCACCTCGAGAGCGAGCGGCACAACAGCACCAGGACCCGCAACCTGCGCCTGACGGCGATCCGTTCGCTGTTCTCCTACGCCGCCCTGCGCCACCCCGAGCACGCGCTGCTCATCCAGCGCGTGCTGGCGATCCCCCCGAAACGGTTCGGCAAGGACCGCCCGGTCGGCCCAGGTCAGCCGCGGGGTCTTGACCTGCCGCTGGATGACGGCGACCTGGTGCCGCAGGATCAGGATCTCCGCGTCCTTCGCATGGTCGGAGCGGGCGAGCAGGGCGAGCCAGCCGAACACGCGCAGCCCCGCCAGGTAAGCGAATCGCATTGACACGAGTACCGACAGTGCCTGATCGTAAGGTCCTCTCACAGCCAGATGCCCAACCCGACCGCCTCTCGTCCCGCGTGAGTCACCAGGTCAGCGGCCGTGGCAGGGTTATCGGCACCCACAGGTCGGCGCCGAAAGCACCTTCGACGGGCCGCTCCTGGCCGATGAGTCCACCCGGCCGTCGGCATACCCCCGCTCGGTCGATGCCGGGCACACCGGCCGGGAGCTACCAGTTGTCAGTTAACAGTTACTTGTCGTCAGTTGTCAGTCAACGGTTGACAATTTGCCTGCACGAGGACTAGCTTGCGCGCATGACTCAGAGCGGGCTTGACAGGCGGACTCTCCAGGAGCAGGCATTTCAATCCTTGCGATCCCGCATCATCAACGGTGACCTGCTCCCGGGTACCCGCATCGTTGAGGCGGATGAGAGCGCCCGGCTCGGGGTCAGCCGGGGAACGCTCCGGGAAGCACTGCGGGAGCTTGAACAGCAGGGTCTGTTAATCAGGGACCCGCGGCGAGTCGTCTATGTCAGGAAGCTCACTTCCAAGGAGATCATCGACGTCTATGGCGTCCGGGGTGCGTTGGAAGTCCTAGCTGCGCGCTCTATCTGTGAGGACGCCGACCCCGAATTGCGACTAGCCAACAGCAGGGCTCTTCGTCAGCACGCTGAGCGTCTTGCTGAGGCGCAGGCCGTCGGCAGCGCAGTCGACGAAGTAGCAGCCGACCTGAGCTTTCATGAGAAACTCTGTGAGCTTTCAGGGAATACCATCCTCCTCAACCAATGGCGGCAAATGGCGGCGCTTATACGCGCGATGCTAACCAGCGGGCACAGGCGGCTTTCTGCGGGCTGGTCACATGTGCCTGCATCGATACCCGAACACCACGTCCAGATAGTGGAAGCGCTTGAAGCCGGAGACTTCAAGCGCGTGTCCGAAATTCTCGTAACAGGCTTTAAGAGAAGCTCTGAATTTCTCGCTAGTTCTTCTTAGCTCCCGTATAGTAGATAGCAAGTTTGGGAGGTACTTAATGCGCCATCTCAGAAGGCGTTCCGGATTCGTTCTCGTGGCGGGTACGGCCTTGACGCTCTTCGCGTCGGCGTGCAGTAGCGGCACGAGTCCGAACTCGTCAAGCACACAGGTATCGAGCGGCTCAGCGTCAGACAGCGCCGGCGTCGCCTATGCGTCAAAACAGGTCAGCCTGTACGGCGCGGTGCCAACGTTCAAGACGCCCGGCCCGCCTGTAGACGTGTCGAAGGTAAAGGGCAAGAGCGTTTTCGTCATCCCGCTCGTCCCTAACCCCTTTAACCAGTCGATCCAGAACACCATGCAGTACCTGGCGAACAAGGCAGGCATCAAATACACCATCTACCCGAATCAGGGTCTGGTCTCGCAGTGGGTCCAGGCTTTCAACCAGGCACTCGCGCAGAAGCCTGACCTTATAATCCTGAGTACTGCGCCCGATCCGCGCGAGTTGCAGCCTCAGTTGCGTGCTGCCAAGGCGGCAGGCATCCCGGTTCTGGTGACCCACTTCTACGATGAGTCTTCGCCAGCGCCGCCTAAGTGCCTCGCGTGCGGTGCCGGAGTAACCGCCTTGGAGACTGCACCGTTCTACCGCGCGGGCCGGGCTGAAGCGGACTGGATGATCGCCGATTCGGGAGGCAAGGCACACGTCCTGATCGTCAGCTCGAATGACATCCTGCCCAGTCCGCCGACTGTAGCGGTCATCGAAAACGAACTAAAGGCGCACTGCCCCGGCTGCACTTACACCGACGTCAATGTCCCGGTGTCCGAGTGGAACACCAAGGTCGGCAGTACGGTATCGGCGCAGCTGCAGCAGCATCCCGACATCAACTACGTCGACTGCTTGTACGACGCCATGGTGCAGACGGCGGTCCCCGGCGTACAGCTGGCGGGGAAGGCCGGTCAGGTGAAGGTTGTGAGCTACAACGGCTCGACGTTCGCGCTGAAGTACATCCAGGACGGCAATGTCATGGGCATGGACGTGGGCGAGCCGACCGTGTGGATCGGTTACGCGGTAATGGACCAGGCATTCCGGATTCTCTCTGGAGCGGGTGCCCTGCCGAACGAGACGACGCCGATCCGGATCTGGGACAAGAGCAACATCGCCCAGGCGGGTACGCCGCCGTCCCTGACCCAGGGATACGGCAACGCCTACGTCGCTGGCTACGACAAGCTCTGGAGCGTGACCTGGCCGGGCTACACCGGATAGCGGCAGAGCCTAGACAAACAAGAGATCGAAACCGCATCGTCAGACCACATCCGCGGTTTCCCCTGGCGCCCCTTCGGTGCCGGGCGCCAGGGGAAACCGCCTGTAAGTTGTGCATGACGGGGCCGTCGTCACTCGCGTGGAGCTGAGCATGACGGAACGATCAGAAAGCGGTGCTACGCCGCCTCCCTACGTCCGGTTGTCCGGCATCACCAAAGCGTTTGGTGGTGTGCAGGCACTCGACGGAGTTGACGTCGACTTCGCCGATGGTGAGATCCATGGCCTGCTCGGCGAGAACGGCAGCGGAAAGTCTACGCTCATCAAGGTATTGGCTGGGTTCCATACCCCGGATGAGGGTGAAATCTTCGTCCGTGGTGAGCCCGTCGATCTTCCGATGAAGCCGGGAGCTTACCGCGACCTCGGATTCGCCTTTGTCCACCAGGACCTTGGTCTGGTGCAGTCGCTGAGTGTGCTTGAAAATGTGCGGATGGAACGATTCGCGGCGGCGAGGCGTTCGATGCACATTTCTTGGCGATCTCAGGAACGCATCACCACCGAACTATTCGAGCGCTTCCGAGCCCCTTGGATTTCCGCGCGCGCTACCGTCGCCGATCTGCGTCCCATCGACCGTGCACTCGTCGCGATCATCAGGGCGCTTTCCAACTTGGAACTGCGGGAGGAGGACGGCGGGGCCAAACCGGGCAACCTGCTCGTCCTGGACGAGCCGACCGCCTTCCTTTCCCGCGCCGAGGCGGACCAGATGTTCGCGACACTTCGCCATATCGCTGCGGGAGGCACATCGGTACTCTTTGTGTCGCACAAGCTCCACGAGGTTATCGACCTCACGCACCGCATCACCGTACTGCGCGACGGACGTGTTGTCGGCACACGACTCACACGCGACGTCGCGGAGAAGGATCTCACCCGTATGGTCCTCGGCCGTGACCAGATCAGTACCACGCCCGCACAGGCTGAAGTCTCCACTGCCGCAACACCTACGGCAGGTAAGCCACTGCTGTCCCTCCGCAAGCTGCGTATTTCTGGTCGCCTCGACCAGATGGATCTTGAGGTTCCTGACGGGCAGATCCTCGGGCTCACCGGGCTTGAGGGTTCTGGGTTCGAGGAGATGCTCTACGCGCTTTTCGGGCTCTGCACTCGACCTGTCTCTGGCAGCGTCTTGCTGGCGGGGGAAACCGAGAAACTCGCACGGCTGACGCCCGAACGTGCTATGGGCCTCGGGATCGCCCTAGTCCCCGGGGACAGGCAGACTCAGGGGTGCATCCCAAGCTTGGCTGTCCGCGAGAACCTTGCGGCACCTGTATTCGACACATTCTGGTCCGGCACGCACATGTCGTGGCGCCGGATCAATGCCGCGGCCAGGAAGCTGACCGAACAGTTCGACATCCGGCCGCGCGAAGTGGAGCGGGAGGTGGCGACCCTCTCAGGCGGTAACCAGCAGAAGGTCGTGCTCGCTAAGTGGCTTCAGATCAGGCCACGGGTGCTGCTCCTGCACGAGCCGACCCAAGGCGTCGACATCGGAGCTCGTGAGCAGATTTTCGCGTTCATCCGCGCCGCCACCCGGGAAGGCAAATGCACCGTCGTCGCCAGCACCGACTACGAGCAGTTGGAGCAACTGTGCACTCGCGTGCTGGTCATCGGCGATGGGCATGTCACAGCGGACCTGCGCGATCGCGAGGTCAATAAGGACAGGATTGCCGAAGAATGCCTCCTGAGTCAGCGCACCGTGATCACTAGGAGCGAGGCATGACATGACTACTCGGCATAATCTCAACGGCTCGGTGGAGCCCGAGACAGGCGTAGAGCCTGATCGCTCGGCGAGCGCCAGTGCGCGCACTCGTCGTATCCGGATCATGCGGCGGATCGAGGCTTCCGTGCTGCCGGCAGGGCTGGTCTTGGTCTACCTTGCCTTCGCGCTGGCAGAGCCGGGGACGTACCCGACCGTCTCGAACCTGGCCACGATGCTCGCATCGCAGGCTGTGCTCGTGCTTGTCACACTTGCGCTGCTCTTGCCGCTGACGGCGGGTGACTACGATCTGTCGGTTGGGGCCATGGTTGGCTTCTCCGCGATGATCATCGCTGAGCTCAATGTTCAACATGGCTGGCCGGTTGGGTTGGCGCTGTTGGCGGCCCTCGTGGTCGGCATCTGCCTCGGCGCGATCAACAGCTTCTTCACCATTACCGTCGGAATCGAATCACTCATCGTGACGCTCGGCAGCGCGACCGTGATTCAGGGCTTCACCCTGTGGATCAGCGGCTCCAACACTGTAAGCGGGGTTTCCCAGGATCTCGTGAACCCGGTCATCGTCTACCGATTCCTGAGCATCCCGCTTGAGTTCTACTTCGCGCTCGGTGTGGCGATCATTATGTGGTACGTCTTCGAGTACACGCCCTTGGGGCGTCGTCTCCTTATCACGGGCCGCGGACCGGTCGTCGCACGCCTTACCGGCATCCGCGTGAATCGCATCCGGGCTGGCTCGTTTGTCCTGTCAGGCCTGATCAGCGCGCTCGCCGGAGCACTTTACGCTGGGACCTCCGGGGCAGCCGCGCCGACCGGCGGCAGTGAGTTCCTGCTTCCCGCCTTCGCCGCCGCCTTCCTTGGCGCGACCACCATCTACCCAGGGCGGTTCAACCCCATCGGGTCGCTTATCGCCGTGTATTTCCTTGTATTCGGAGTTACCGGGCTCGAATTCCTTGGCGCTCCCGACTACGTGCAGGAACTCTTCTATGGCACTGCCCTGATCATCGCGGTCACCTTCTCCCAGATCGTGCGCCGCAAGGAGGCCAGCGCGAGGTCAGGCCGATGAGCGAGTCCGACGGTGGGGCACCACTCGATGAGAATGCGCTGGAGCAGCTCGCTCAGCGGTTCCTCCTTGCGCGTCGCACAGGACGGACCGCCGGGCCCGCGAGCGAATACACAATGCTGCGTGATACTGAAACCGGGCTGCGGGTGGCCGCAAAACTTGGGCAGATGCTGGCGGCAGATGGCATCGGCATATCCGGGCTCAAGCTGGGCGCGAATGACTCAGCCGCCCAGCGCGCGATGGGCCTGCCCGGGCCTCTCGTCGCTCCGTTGTACGAGGAATGGATGCTTCCGGCGCAGGCAGCGGTCCCGCTGTCCCGCTTTGTCCAGCCGAAGCTCGAGGCCGAGATCGGCTTCCGCCTCGTGAGAGGGACATGGGTCGCGCTCGCGTGCATCGAGATCGCTGACAGTCGGCTCAGCGGCTGGTCCGGCCAAGGCGGACAGATACTGGCGGACTTCGCCCTTAACGGAGCGATCGTGCGGGGGACGGATCTCGGTACGGCGGCGGAGACGTCATACGAAGTGCGCCACGATGGCGCACTCGTCGCCGCCGGCACGGCATCGGTGAGCGAGGCCAGGCGCCGCATGGAGAAACACGCGGCAGACGCCGGTGTGCGCTTCGTCGCCTCAGGTGCGCTGCACGCACTTGTCGACCTGGAGCCGGGTGCCTGGGCTCTGCGTTTCCGCGAAGGCGGCGAGGTCGCGGTCACAGTCACCGGCACGACCGCCCCGGAGTAATGGAGGTAATTGTGTTCGACCTGTTGCTCACTGGCGGAACGGTCGTCAATCACTGGGGGAGCGTGCGCGCTGATGTCGGTGTCCTTGGCGGAAAGATCGCCGCGGTGGCGGCACCGGGTGCGCTAACCACGGACGCCGCGGTGGTCACCGACGCGACGGGGATGTATGTCCTGCCCGGCGGAGTCGACGCTCATGTTCACTTCGACCTGAGTCTCACCGATGCCATGTCCGCCCAGTCCTCAGCACGCGGTAGCAGAGCCGCCGCATTCGGCGGTACCACTACCTTCCTCGACTTCTCGCTACAGCATGACGACGAGAGCTTGATCGGGAGCATCGAGGACAAGCTGGCCGCCCTGAAGACACAGGCGCCAGTGGTCGACTATGGCCTGCACGCGATGGTGACCGGTGACGTTCCCTTCGCTGTGATGGATGAGGTCGCCGACGCCATCAGCGGCGGCGTCAGCTCAATCAAGATGTTCACCACCTTCTCCGGCGCGTCAGCATCAGGTGACCTCTTCTCCGATGACGGCCGTATCTGGGGCGTGATGCAGTCTGCGGCCCGCCACGGCGGGATCGTCATGGTGCACTGCGAGGACGACTGCCTCATCAGGTACCACGTCCAGCGGCTGTATGCACAGGGCGAGCAGAACGGGCGGAACATCCACCGTGCGCGTCCTGAAATCGTGGAAGAGGCCGCGATCCGCCGGATGATCCTGCTATCGGAACGCTCGGGCAGCCCGCTGTACGTCGTGCATGTCTCATCTGAGCTGGGAATCGCCGCCATCGCTGACGCGCGGGCACGCCACGCTCCGGTCTTCGGGGAGGTACTGCACAATTATCTTGTCTTCACATCCGAGGACTACGCGCGCGAAGACGGCACCCTCTACCACAATTACCCTCCGCTCAAAAAGCCGGCGGACCAAGCGGCATTGTGGCGCAGCCTGAGAGATGGCAGCCTGGACACTGTCGCATCAGATGACTTCACGATTCCCCGCGCAGCGAAGCTGTCCGGCCAGGTCGTGGACAACGTTCCTGGCGGTCATAACGGGATCGAGACCCGGCTCAACGTGCTGTTCTCCGAGGGCGTCTGTGAAGGGAAACTCAGTCTCGAGCGGTTCGTCGAACTGGCATCTGCGGCGCCCGCGCGGCTGTTCGGGATCTACCCCCGCAAAGGGGCAGTCACGGTGGGAAGCGACGCCGATCTTATCGTGTTCGACCCAGCCGCAGAATGGATAGTAAGCCTCGATCAGCTTCACTCGGATTGCGACTACAGCATCTGGGAAGGACGAACACTCCACGGCAGGGTCCGTTCCACATACCTTCGCGGCCGACCGCTCATCCTTGACAGCAAGTGGGTAGGTGACGGCGTTACCGGCGAGTTCGTGCCGGCCGGCCATCCGTCATCATCGGACTCATCGAACTGGCGCTAGCGATGACTGCCGACCGTCCAAGCAGGGCACTATTCGACGGGTTCCACCGCGCGCCGGCCAGGTCATATCTATACGGGATTGGCTATACGGCGGAGGCGCTCGCCCGCCCGATCGTTGGTATCGCTCACTCGTGGACGTCCACGATGCCCTGCAACTTCAACCATCGCGATCTTGCTGCTGCCGCGGCGGCCGGAATCCGCGAAGCGGACGGCACTCCGATGGAGTTCTCTACGGTGGCCATCTCCGATGGCATCACAATGGGAACCCCGGGAATGCGCTCTTCCCTGGTCAGCCGAGAAGTAATCGCCGACTCCGTCGAGTTGATGGCCCGGGGTCACCTCTTTGACGCTCTGGTCTGCATTTCCTCATGTGACAAGACCGTTCCTGCGTGCGCCATGGCCATGACGCGGGTCAACCGGCCGGGCGTGCTCCTCTACGGCGGCACGATGCTGCCCGGCCTCTTCCGCGGCAAACGGGTCGCTGTAGGCGACGTATTTGAGGCCGTCGGCGCGGTCGCGGCTGGACGGATGTCGGTGGGGGACCTGGAGGAGCTTGAGCGATCAGCGTGCCCGGGCCCGGGTGCCTGCGGCGGCCAGTACACCGCGAACACGATGTCCATGGTGATGGAGGTGATCGGCCTCTCGCCACTGGGGGCAAATTCGGTGCCCGCGGTCGCGGCGGGCAAGCAGGATGCCGCGCGCCGCGCTGGTGCTATCGCCATGGAGTGCCTGGCAGCCGATCGTCGGCCGCTCGACATCCTGACCCGGCAGGCGTTCCTCAACGCCGTGGCGGCCGTCAGCGCGTCAGGGGGCTCGACCAACGCCGCACTGCACTTGCTGGCGATGGCACGTGAGGCCGGCGTCCCGCTGTCGCTGCAGGACATCGACGACATTTCACGGCGCACCCCGCTCATCGGCGACCTGAAACCCGGCGGCAGATACACGGCGGCCGAGTGGCACGAGGCGGGCGGGGTCGCCGCACTGCTGAGGGAACTGGTTGCTGAGGGGTGCATAGATGGATCGACCCTGACGGTGACCGGGCGGACCCTCGGCGATGAAATCAGACGGCAGCCGCTTGGCCCTAGCTCGCAGGACGTCATACGGTCCGCCCAGTCTCCGCTTGCACGAGAGGGCGGACTGTGTGTGCTCACCGGCAACATCGCTCCTGGCGGTGCAGTGGTGAAAGTGACCGCGCATACGCCCCGGTACCACCGGGGCATAGCTCGTGTTTTCGACGGTGAGGACGCCGCCATAGCGGCCGTGCTGGACGGGCGCATCCGGGCTGGCGACACGGTGGTGATCAGGAATGAAGGACCGCGCGGTGGCCCTGGGATGCCCGAGATGCTGCTCGTTACCGCTGCGATAGTCGGTGGCGGCCTTGGGGATGATGTGGCGCTAGTGACTGACGGCAGGTTCAGCGGGGCGACACGTGGCCTCATGATCGGCCATGTTTCGCCGGAANNGTGGTGATCGGCTCCAAACCCCCGCCGGCACCAGGTGTCTTCACCAAGTACGTGGCGACTGTGGGTTCCGCGTCCGAGGGTGCCGCTACTACGGGCGGACTCCGCGCCGCAGCCGAGGGTTTCGGCGCCGCGGCCGACGGAGGCGTCGGCCGCCTGGACGCGCCGGAATCTCCTGCGGACTGAAACGGAACGAGGTGCACATGCCAGCACAAGATCTCTGCCTCGACGAGGATGGGCTCCGGCTGCGGCGTGCAGTCATTGGCGATGACTGGGTCGACTCGTCGCTCGATGCTGCCGACGAATTCACCCGGCCGTTGCAGGAGATCGCGACCAACAATGTCTGGGGAAACATCTGGACCAGGCCTGGGCTCTCCCTTACCTCGAGAAGCCTCGTCACAGTGGCCATACTGGTGGCGCTTAACCGTCCTGCCGAGCTTGCACTCCATGTCGCTGGCGCACTGCGCAATGGCTGTTCCCGTGATGAGATCCGGGAGGTTCTCATCCACTGCTCCGCCTACTGCGGCATGCCTGCGGCTGTGGACGCGTTCGCGGTAGCGCGAAAAGTGCTCGCCGACGCCGACGCCGTGGCTGCAGGGGGCAGAAGTGACGGCTAGCGCGCTCGCACAAGTGATTGACGACCTCGCTGCGCGTGAACGGACGTCAGTTGCGGAGATGGTGGGTGCCGCCGTTATCTGCGCACGGAAGTGGCAGCCGATCGTTGACTCTTACATCGAGATCGCGGACGACTCTGCCATGGCTGCAGCAGCTGCGGCTGTGCAAGAAGGGGCAGCGCTTAGCGGTATTCCAGTTGCAGTTAAGGACAACATTGACGTCGCGGGCATGGGTTGTACCGCTGGTTCCGGATTCTTCGCCGACCGGATAGCCACGGCCGATGCTGGCTGCGTACGCAGGCTGCGCGACGCGGGCGCGGTCGTCATCGGCAAGACCAACATGCACGAGTTCGCATATGGTGCGACGAACGACAATCCCTTCTTCGGCCGCTGCCGCAATCCCTGGAATCTCGATCGCATCTCGGGCGGCTCAAGCGGGGGAAGCGCCGTCGCAGTCGCCACAGACTCGTGCGTCGCGGCCCTCGCCTCTGACACTGGCGGTTCGGGACGGATACCGGCCGCGTTCTGTGGCGTCACAGGGTTCCGGCCATCGCATGGCGCGATCACCTGCACCAGGGTCTTCCCTGTCGCGTGGTCGTTCGACACCGTCTCGATTATGGCCAGGCAGGTCAGGGACGTTGCTGCGGTATTCGATGTCATCGCAGGCTACGACCCGGACGACGCGCGGTCTGCGCGCGAGCCTGCTGCCGCACGCGCCTGCGGCGCGGGCACCGCAGGCGCCAACCTGAGGATCGGCCTGGTAGGCACGGCCGACGCCGCGGACACGGAGCGCGAGATCTCCGCCGCGATCACGAGCGCCGCGGACGTCTTCGACTCGGCAGGCCACATGGTGACTGCCGTCGGAGTGCCCGGCCTGGGGGAAGCATTTGATGCCTGCGACAGGATCATGAAGTCCGAGGCGCTCGCGGTGCACCTGGAACGGATGGAGCGTCATCCGGAAGGCTTCGGCGAAGATATCAGGCGCCGTCTTGATCTCGGCAGGCGGATATCGGCCGCTTCTCTCGCTGAGGCTTACGACTACCAGGCCAGGTGGATCAGGCGCATTGAAAACCTCTTCGACGAGCTGGACATTCTGATTCTGCCGACAGTGCCCGTCTCATCTCCGCCTGCACAGGGCGCCGAAACCTTGTCCACAACGGCTCAGGTCGCCCGGCTGACTTATCCGTGGAGCCTCGCCCGGGTGCCCGCGCTCTCCCTGCCGTGCGGGCACACCAGCGAGGGAATGCCCATCGGCATGCAAATGGTCGGGGCGCGATTCTGCGAAGCAGATCTGTTCACGCTCGGCCGCCAGTACCAGCAGTCGACGGCATGGCACCTGCTCCGGCCACCGGAGGCCGTTGCGCAATGAGCGAGCCTGCGCGCCGACGCCAACGACGACCCTCGCGACGAGGAGGTCCGGCACATGCCTGAGCAGGTCAGGAGGTCACTGCCCCTGGAGGGGATCAGGGTGCTCGAACTCGGGGATTTCGTAGCGGGGCCGACGGCGGGACGGCTGATGGCCGAGTTCGGAGCGGAGGTACTCAAGGTGGAGAAGCCTGGAGCAGGTGACCAGGTTCGGCAATGGCGGCTGTACGGCGATGAGGTGTCGATGCTCTGGCGTACGCTCGCCCGCAACAAGAAGTCGGTCACGGTCGATCTAAGCCGCGCCGAAGGCGCGGAACTTATCCGCGTGCTGGTTAGACGGTGCGATGTCCTGATCGAGAACTTCCGCCCAAGCAAGCTGGAGTCCTGGGGCATCGGTCCTGACGTTCTTCGACGGGAGAATCCGTCGCTTGTGATCGTCCGGATCTCCGGATTCGGGCAATCAGGGCCATACCGTAATCGTGTAGGTTTTGGCGGCGTGGCCGAGGCCATGGGAGGGCTGCGCGGTACCACCGGCTACCCCGACCGGCCTCCTACACGTGTCGGAGTCAGCATCGGCGACACGCTCGCCGGGCTCTACGCCGTGATCGGGGCGCTGATGGCCCTCCTCAACGCGCGCCGCACGGGCGAGCGTCGCGGCGAAACCGTGGATGTAGCCCTAGCCGATGCCGTTCTTTCCGTAATGGAATCGCTGATTCCCGAATACAGCGCGTATGGCGTTCTGCGCGAGCGCGCAGGAAACCGCATGGAAGGCGTGACACCGTCCAATACTTACCCGTGCCGGGATGGCGAGTGGGTGATCATCGGAGGGAATACGGATAGCGTCTTCCGCAGGCTCATGAACCTGATCGGCCGTCCTGACCTTGGGGCCGACCCGGAGCTTAGCGGCAACGATGGCAGGAACCGGAGGGCCGCCGAGCTTGACCGTGCTATCGGTGAGTGGACTCGCGGCCAATCGCTCGCGGATGCGGTCAACGCGCTCGTACGGGAAGGGGTGCCGGCTGGTCCAATCTACGACGCAGCCGGCATTGTGGCAGACGAGCAGTTCCGTGCGCGCTCTATGGTCGTTGAGGACACGACCTCTGTCCACGGGCGGCTGCGCAAGGTCCTTTTCCCCGGCGTCGTGCCGAAGCTTGAGTTGCACCCCGGCGAGCATCGCTGGCTGGGTCCTGAGCTTGGCGCTCACACGAGCGAGGTTCTCCTTGGTGTCGCAGGGTTGTCGCTGCAGGAGATTCAGGATCTGGCAGACAAGGGCGTGATCTGAGTGACTGGCCCCACCGCGCAAGCCGCAGAGGTCGTTGAGGTCGGGCTCAGGGACGGGCTGCAGAACTGGCCTGAGGTCGTGTCCACCAAGGACAAGCTGGCCCTGCTCGGGACACTGCTTGCTGCGGGAATCAAGCGCCTCGAACTTGGCTCGTTCGTTCGCGCGGACAAGGTGCCGCAGATGGCCGATTCCGCGGAGCTTTTCTCGACGCTGGACACCGGAACCCGCGACCGCGCCGAATTCATCGCGCTAGTGCCCAATCTCCGCGGCGCGAAAGCGGCGCTTGCGGCCGGCGCGACTTCGCTTCGTCTGGTCTTGTCGGCGACCGAGGGCCACAGCAGGTCCAACACCGGCCGCAGTGTCCAGGAAGGGGTCGCAGAGGCGGCGCGGGTCGCGGAATTCGTCGCCGGAGCAGCCTCCGCGAGCGGCCTTTCCCTGACAGCTGCCCTGGCGACCAGCTTCGTGTGCCCCTACGACGGCGTCGTGCCACCGGGAACAGTCGTCGGCATCGTCAGCCGCCTACTAGGCCTAGGCTACCGCACAGTCAGCCTGGCGGACACGCTTGGGCGCGCCAACCCGCAGCAAGTGACACGGACTGTACGCGAAGTGCGCGCTGCCCACCCCGGGCTAGTGCTCAACCTCCACCTGCACAACACCTATGGCATGGCCATGGCTGGAGTCGTGGCTGGCCTCGACGCCGGAGTGCGCAGCTTCGACGCGTCGATCGCGGGCGTGGGGGGTTGCCCGTTCGCGCCCGGCGCCGCGGGGAACGTCGCGACGGAGGATCTTGTGTTCATGCTGCATGAACTTGGCCTCGAGACCGGGATTTCCCTCGCAGGCCTTCGAACAGCGGTCGGCCAGTTGTGCGCGGTCCTCGGGTCGGAGCCGTCGTCGTCGGTTTCGCGCGCGCTGGGCTGGTCACGCCACTTCTCGTAAGAGCGATCTTCGCCGTGATCTTGCGCGGCACATGGAGGTGAAAGTCATGGCCACACTGACACTGCGCAACGCACTCATCGTTACGCCGACCGGAATCGTCCGGGGCGGCCTGAGCGCTTCGGGCGGAGTCATCACGCATATCGGTGCGGACTCCGGCCTGCCGCTGTCCGAGCAGGACATCGACTGCCGATCGATGTATGTGCTGCCGGGGCTGATCGACCCGCACGTTCACCTCGGCATCGGGCCGGGCGCAGGGCCGGAGAAATTCGAACGCGACTTCCGCACCGAGTCACGGGATGCCGCCGCTGGCGGGGTGACTACCATGGTGACCACCACCTTGTTTGGGGCACAGGACCGCACCGAGGTCGCGGAATTGGCCATCGAGGCAGGGAATCGGTATTCGATGGTGGACTTCCGGCTTACCTCCGTCATCACAAAGAGGGAGCATCTGGCCGAGATCCCCGAACTGGTGAAGAAGGGCATTCGCTCCTACAAGTTCTTCCTTGGCTACAAGGGCGCGCAGGCTGAGGCCTTCGGCATGGCCTCCGAGGGAATCTCGTGGGATTTCTTCTATCAGGCGTGCGAGGCGATCGGCAGCGCGGACGCGCGGGCATTCCCGACCATCCATGCCGAAGACCCCTATGTTCGCGATTTCCTCACCGAACGGATGCGCAACCGGCCTGCTCGTAACACGCTGCTACAGAGCTGGCTTGAGAGCAGCCCCAACATCCTCGAACCCATGCAGATTTACCCGGCGGCACTCATCGCCCACGAGGTCGGCACTCCCGTGTATGTCGTGCACACCAGCGCTGCGGAGAGCGTTGCGCTTATCAGGGACCTGCGCGACCGTGGCTGGGATGTCTACGGCGAGACGCTTGCGGCTTTTCTTTACTGGACCGCCCAGGAAGCCGACGCGCGCAACAAGGGCGCCATCGCGAAGATCCAGCCGCCGATCAGAACGACGAGGGACCGGGACGCATTGTGGGGTGGCGTCGGCGACGGCACCATAGCGAGTGTCGGGACCGACTGCCAGATGTATCCGCGAGCCTCCCGCCAGGGCGACTTCTGGGACGCGCAGGTTGGGCTTGGGCCGGGCATGGGGACACTGCTTCCCGCCACCGTGACCGCGGCGAGCAGGCATAGCGCCCTGGATTTTGAGTTGCTCGCCCGCGTCCTCTCAGAGAACACCGCCCGCCGGTTCAATCTGTATCCCAGGAAAGGAGTGCTGCAGGTTGGCTCTGACGCCGACATCGTGGTCTTGGACCCAACTTCGGCCGCTGACGTCGATCCAGCCAATTTGCAGAGCGCGGCTGGATATTCCCTTTACGAGAATGAGCGGCTGATGGGATGGCCTGAGCGCGTCTACGTGCGTGGCGAACTGGTCGCGGAGCGCAGCAGGATCGTCGCCGACGCTCCCGTCGGCAGATACATCCCATGACCCGCTGGCGGGCACCTGCGTTGCGCGGGGCCAGAGACATGACCGTGAGCCAGTTGTGAGCATCGGCCTGATCAGGCGTTACGGTGCTCTACGCCCGCTCACGCTGGCCCTGGCGGCGCTGGCTGCGGCGAGCTTCGCGAGCCTGACCCTCCTGGGACTCGCTCCCGAGATCCAGCGCTCGCTGGGACTGACCACGCTCGAGATCGGAGCTATCGGTTCAGTCATCTACCTGTCGGCGATGCCAGCGGCATGGGCGGCAGGTGTCAGCACCGCGCGTCTCGGCCTGGCCGCCGTTGTTTCGGCGTCACTGGCCCTGCTCGCCACCGGGCTGGTCATCTGCGCCGTCAGCACTGGCAGCATCGCCTTCTTCCTTGGGGTGCTTATCCTCGGCGCAGGCTACGGCGCCATTAACCCGCCGACCAACGTGCTTGCTGACACCCCGGGCAAGGAAAGAAGAGCCTTCACAGTGAGCCTCAAACAGGCGGGCGTCCCGCTTGGCGGCGTCCTCGCCGGGGCGACTGCGAGCGTCGCGATCCATTTGGGCGACTGGCGAACGGGGCTGCTCCTCGCCCTCATTGCCTGCACAGTGGTCGGCGTTGCCGAGGGAATCGCCCTACGCCAAACCCCACCAGCCGCCAGAGTGCGCGATCGCCCAGACGGATCCCGCCGCGCGGGCACCGCCCTCGACAGCGTCGGCTTCCTTCTCGGTGCAGTCCAGACAGCGACACTTACCTACCTGACGACCTACGCCGTCGCGGCGCGCGGGTACACCCCTGCCGCCGCCGCAGAGGCCTTCGCTGTCGTGCTCGCGGCCAGTGTGCTCGCGCGTCCGGCCTGGGGCCTCATCGCGGACCGGACCGGTGATCGCGCCCGGATCGTGCTCGCGGTATGCGTCCTCGTCGTCGTCGGCACCGCCGCGTTGATCCTGCTGCCTGACGGCGCAGTCTGGGTCAGTCTCCCGGTCGTCGGGGCGGCATGTGCCGGGTGGAACGGCGTCTACTTGACACTGGTCATGGAAACCGTGCCGCCCGCGCAAGTGGCCCGCCGTACCGGGCGTACCCAGGTCTTCATCAATGCAGGCGCCGTGTGCGGCCCGCTGATATTCGGCCTGACCGCGTCGCACACGCGTTCGTGGGCGGATGCCTGGATCCTGGTCGCGCTATCAGCGGCGATCGCTGGCGCGCTGATCCTGGCCGCGCATCGGAGGGTACCCATCAGGGACGCGTGCTAGTCCAGGGCCGCGCCGGTTGCGTGCCGTGCTCGGCGAGACGACCAGACAAGAGAAAGGTGTGACGAGTAATGACACTCCTTCTCCCCGCCGCCGACGGGGTGGCTGACCACGTCCAGCGCTGCTTGCCGGACGCAAGGATCATCAGGTACGGCGACGCAGACGGCATGGAGCTTGCCGACGTCACCTTCTATTGCCTGCCGTACATGGGCGACGCCGCGAGCCGTGCGCTGATAGCCAGGATGCCGCGGCTGCGAGTACTGCAGAGCCTCAGCAGCGGAGTCGATGACGTGCTCGGTGCGGTACCGCCTGGAGTAACGCTCTGCAACGGCCGCGGGCTGCATCATGAAGAAAGCACTGCGGAACTTGCGGTCACACTGATACTCGCCAGTTTGCGCCAGTTGCCTCTGTTCGTGCGGCAGCAGTCGCAGGCCCAGTGGGGGCATATCCGGACCGAGAGCCTCGACGGCAAGCGGGTCTTGCTAGTCGGTCACGGCGCCATTGGTGTGGCCATCGAGAATCGGCTGAGTCCATTCGGTGCCAGTGTGAAGCGTGTGTCCCGCACCGCTTGTTCCGGAGTCGCGCCGCTCTCGCAACTGGCCGCACTTGCTGCAACCGCCGACGTTTTGGTGCTCTGCATCGCACTGGCAGACAGCACCCGAGGTTTGGTCGATGCGGACGTTCTCGCTGCGTTGCCTGATGGGGCACTCGTTGTAAATGTCGCCCGCGGGCCGGTCGTGGACGCGGCCGCATTGGCCAGCGAACTCAAGAGTGGCCGCCTTCGGGCCGCGCTGGACGTTACAAACCCAGAGCCGCTGCCATCGCAGCGGCCAGAGTGGACGCTGCCAAATCTGCTCCTCACCCCCCACATCGGCGGCGACACTTTCGCCTTCGCACGCCGTGCGCCGCAGCTCGTGGCCGATCAGGCAGCACGTCATCTGGCGGGAGAGGAGTTGCTCAACATCGTAGTCCCGGTATCGGCATGACCAGTCTGCATCCGTATCAGTCCGAAGGGAGACCACGATGGGCCCAGCTGCCATGGCATCCCGTCGTCACCGCATCTGCATGATTCCTGGCGATGGAATAGGTCCCGAAGTAGTCGCACAGGGGGTCCGCACGCTGGAGAAGGCGTGCGCCGCGCATGCGGTCGCACTTGACATTGAGGAATACGAGTGGGGTGCGAAGTACTACGACAGGTACGGCCAGATGATGCCCGCCGACGCCCTGAGTGTGGTCGAGAGTTTCGACGCCATCTACTTCGGTGCGGTCGGGTCCCTGGAAGTCGCGGACCACGTCGCGGTCTGGGGACTGCTCATGCCTATCCGCAAGCATCTGGACCTGTTTGTCAACGTCCGACCGATCCGGTGCTTCGCGGGCGTAAAGACGATGCGCACCGCAAGCCCGCAGGACGTGGATATGGTTATCATCCGCGAAAACACCGAAGGTGAATATGCGAACGTGGGGGGTCGGATGTACCAGGGTGAGAACGAAATCGCGGTCCAAACCTCGGTTTTCACCCGGCGCGGGACCGCGCGGATCATCGATTATGCTTTTCGGCACGCCGCGCCCGAGCGCGGCGTGCAGAGCATCACGAAGTCCAACGCACTGGCATTCTCCATGACCATGTGGGATGAGGTCACTCGCGACGTATCCGCGCGGTATCCGGACATCCCATGTGAGCGGCTGCATGTTGACGCGGCGGCGTACCGGATGGTCATCGCGCCGCACACATTCCACACCATGGTCGCATCGAACCTTTTCGGCGACATCCTCAGCGATCTCGGTGCTGGCTTGCTCGGTAGCTTGGGGCTCGCCGCGAGCGCCAACCTGAACCCCGACCAGTCGAGGGGATTGTTCGAGCCCGTGCATGGCAGCGCACCCGACATCGTTGGCCGCGGCACGGCCAATCCGGTGGGCGCGATACTTTCCGGGGCCATGATGCTGGAGTTTCTCGGCGAGGACGAAATCGCAAATGACCTGCGTGGTGCGGTCGGCCAGGTGCTTGGCAGGGGACTGGGGACACCTGACATCGGTGGTGCCTGCAGCACGAGCGAGCTGGCGGACGAAATCATTCAGGCCCTGAGGTGAGTGATGCCGTGCCTGTGACCGCCGACGGCGCACCCGTATCATTGGAGGTGCTTGGAGAAATCCAGCGGCGGGTGCTGTGGCTTGCGACTCGCATCGTGGATGTGGCGAACCATGACCGCGAGAAGGATGAGGTCAAGGTTGGCGGGCACCAGTCGTCGTCGGCATCGATGGTGACTGCAATGACCGCTTTGTACTTCGCGCACCTTGATGCCGCCGACCGGGTTAGTGTTAAACCTCACGCGTCTCCCGTCTTTCACGCGATCCAGTATCTGCTCGGCAATCTCGAGCGGCGGTATCTGACGACACTGCGCGCCTTCGGCGGCCTGCAGTCGTACCCCAGCCGTACCAAAGACCCGGACCGGGTCGACTTCTCCACGGGCTCGGTAGGCCTTGGCGCGGTGGCCCCGCTGTTCGCCGCACTGGTACGTCGCTACGTCGACCAGCATTTCGGTGAGCGGCCGCGTAGCCGTTTCTTCGCGTTGACCGGTGACGCCGAGCTCGACGAGGGCAACGTGTGGGAGGCGATTGCAGACTCCGCCACCCATGGCCTCGGCAATGTGACGTGGGTGGTTGATGTCAACCGCCAGTCACTCGATCGCGTGGTTCCCGGTATCCGTACGCCACAGCTTGAGCAAATGTTTGGCGCATGTGGATGGCACGTTATCGAGGTCAAGTACGGGCGGCGGCTACAGGCGGCGTTCGCAGGCGAGGGCGGTGGCGCGCTGCGTAGCTATCTCGACGATATGCCGAACGAGCAATACCAGTCGTACTTCAGGTACACCGGATCTGAGCTTCGTGAGCGGTTTTGCCAAGGTGCTCCGCCTGGTGTCATCGATGCGCTCATGCGCATCGATGACGGCGATCTTGCCTCGGTCGTCCAGGATCTCGGCGGTCACGACCTCGGTGCCCTGCTCGATGCCTACCGCATGGCTGACGAGGCCACCGGCAGGCCTACCGTCATATTTGCGTACACGGTGAAGGGCTGGGGGCTGCCGGTTGCGGGCGACCCGCTCAACCATTCGGCGCTGCTCACCACCGGCCAGATCGACGAGCTACGCGTCCGGGCTGGTCTGACTGTGGAGACGGAGTGGGATCGCTTCGACCCGGATTCTCCGGCGGGGCAGTTGTGCGCCAGGCGGCGTGCCCACCTCGCCCGGGCCGAGCCGTCACCCACCCTGAAGATCCGTGTGCCAGACAAAGTGGAGGTAACCTCCCCCGGCAAGCATGTCTCCACGCAGGAGGCGTTCGGCAGGCTGATGCTTGGGCTTTCCCGCGATGACGCGGTCGCGCCGTATCTCGTCACCGCCGCACCCGACGTAGCTGTATCGACGAACCTCGCCGGGTGGATTAATAAGGTCGGTGTCTATTCCGCCACGAGCACGCAAGAGTGGGAAGGCACCGACACGCTGCTGCGCTGGCGCCAGTATCCGCGTGGCCAGCACATTGAGCTGGGCATTAGCGAGATGAACCTGTTCCTGCTGCTCGGGCAGCTCGGCTTGGCCTGGGACCTGTCTGGTCAGCCGCTGCTGCCAATAGGAACGGTGTACGACCCCTTCGTCTGCCGCGGTCTCGATGCATTCATCTACGGCGTCTACAGCGGCGCACGGTTCGTCATCGCAGGCACGCCAAGTGGCATCACGCTGGCACCTGAGGGCGGCGCGCACCAGTCGACTATCACGCCCTCGATTGGATTGGAGCTGCCAGGCGTCACATCCTGCGAGCCTGCGTACGCTGGTGCGCTTGACTGGATGCTCTGCGACGCGCTGCGCCGGATTGCCGCCGGAGAGCCGGATTCCTCGACATACCTGAGGCTCTCCACCCGTGCGATTGACAACGCACCGTTTGAGGCCGCGTGTCGGCGTTATGGCGATGAGAGGCTGCGTAAGCTGGTCCTTTCGGGTGGCTACCGTCTCCTAGCCTGTGAGGTCGAGGGGCCCGCCGTCCATCTCGTGGCGAGCGGTGCTGTGCTGCCAGACGTGCTCAGTGCTGCGGCCGAACTCGCCGACGAGGGTGTGCGCGCGCACGTCGTAGATGTGACCTCGCTGGACCGGCTATACCACCAGTGGCGGTCGGCGCTGCGTGATGGGCTGCGTGCTGCGCGCGAACCTGCTATGCCGCCACTCCTGCGGGAACTCTTCCCCGAGCGCGGGCCGGTCGTCACCGTCCACGACGCGGCCACACATGCGATGGCCTGGCTCGGCTCCGCGCTCGGCGTCCCGTGTGTGCCGCTCGGAGTAGACGCCTTCGGGCAGAGCGGGCGCGTGGCCGACCTGTACCAGGAACACGACCTAGCGCCAGGCCACATCGTAAACGGCGCACTTGCCGCCCTGTCAGTCAGCCGCCAGCAGGCCCGGGAATGTTGAACGCTCTGGATGAGGCATGGTGAACCCCGGAGGTCTGCCTGGCCATGGCACCCAGCGTCAGCCGATCCTGCCGCCAGCCCTCCTGGCCGGGCTACCGACGCCCTGCTTGCTCGTTGATCTGCGTGCGGCCGATCGGAACATCTCGGCAGCCGCGCGGTTGCTCCGTGGCACGCGTGTCAGTCTGCGTCCGCACTTCAAGGCTCACAAGTGCACCCAGCTGCTGCGGCGACAACTCCAGGCGGAAGGCTGCTTCGGAGCCACCTGCCAGACGGCGGGTGAAGCCGAGTGCCTGTCCGAGGCTGGATTCCCTGACATCCTCGTGGCGAACGTGATCGCCGATCAGTCCTCCCTCGCCCAACTCGGGCGCGCCGCGCAATCGGCCCGCATCACCGTCGCGGCCGATTGCCTTGCCCACGTGAACTTGCTGCAGCAGGCCGCCGCTGCCGCAGATGTCACTTTCGACGTGCTTATAGAACTCGACGTCGGCCTCGGCCGATGCGGCCTCCCCCTGGGCAGTCCGGATCTGGTGCCGCTTGCGGCGATGATTGGCCGAGCCCCCCGCCTGACATTCCGTGGCATCCAGGCCTACGCCGGGCACGTGGTGCTGCGCGAGGGCCGAGAATTGCGACGGACGCTTTCCCAGCAGGTTGAACTCCACGTGGCCACAGAACTCGACCGGCTGACTCGGGCTGGGCTGAGCTGCCCGGTCGTGACTGGGGGTGGCACAGGCACTCTGCAGGTCCTTGGCGAGAGCGAGGTGTTCACCGAGGCGCAGGCCGGTTCCTACGTGCTGCTGGACGCTGCCTACGACCAGCTGGGGTTGCCGTTCGAGCCGGCCCTGTTCTGCGTGACAACTGTGATCAGCTGTCGCGAGCGAGAGACAGCCGTCATCGACGCAGGCCTGAAGGCGCTGTCGGCAGACCGCGGTCTACCCATCTCCGTCAACGATGATGCCCGTGTCCTCGGGCTGTCCGACGAGCACGCGCGGCTGGCCATCGCAGCTGACAGCAATATCGCCGTGGGCGACAAAGTAATCCTGATTCCCTCACACGTTGACCCCACGGTAAACCTGCACGACATGCTGCACGTATTTGACGGCGAGCAGTTGGCCCGATGGCCGGTCGATGGACGGCGAGTTACCCGCCTCCGGACTCAGGAGTCTCGTCCGTGACGTCGCCCAGCGAGGATGACCTGATCTTGCCGGACACAGCCAACAGCAAGACGACTCTCATTGGGATAGGGACGCGGTCAACGGGCACACCGCGCCGGAGGCACCGGCGGAGTCGGACGTTCAATCGCGACCGGCGAGGCCGGTTGGGGCAGGGGCCCCGTCAGGAATTGTTCGAATAATCGAACATTGGCAGTGCTAAGGGAGTCTGCTGGGAGCCAGCGACGCCAGTTGCCAGGCGACGCCTAGCCACACCGAGCCAGAGTCGCTGCAGGTAAACAGCTCACTGGGCGACGTCTGGCACCGCTAAGCGACGGCTCAAGCCTGTATGGCATGTCAGAGGTCATGAGTCCGGGGATCACAGGTCTGCGATTGCCGGCGGCGCACACCGCGCGACGATGATCTGCGGGGGAGTGCGGCCACCGTCACTGCGGGTGCCGCGGACATGGGCTGCTAGCCATGGTGACCCGCGTGTCTTGGCCGCCCTGCGGAGGGCACGACTCGACGGGGGATCCGGGCCGGTCCGATTACCGCTCATGCCGCTTTCCGGTTAGAGGTGACCAGGGACTGTCTGGTTGCGTCAGCGGCTAAGGCAGGCGGCCGGTCGTCTGCCCAACCTCGATCAGGTGCCCGTCAGGGTCGCGGATGTAGGCGCGGATCTCCCGGCCGTGGTCCTTGGGCTCGGTGAGGAACTCGGCACCTCGCGCAGACCACTCGGAGTACGCCGCAGCGATGTCAGCCACTCTGATGTTGAGGAACGCACTGGCCCGGCTCGGGTCGCCCGGAGTTGTCAGCGTCACCGTGGGCTTGTCGTCGGTCGGGCCACCTCCCACATTGAGAATGAGCCAGCTATTCGCCAGCTTCATGATGACCGGGTCGCGTTCGAGCACCACCGTCGCCCCGAACACCGACTGGTAGAAATCCCGGGACCTGTCCTGGTCGGAGACCACCAGGAAGTGGGTGACGAGGAAACCGGTCTCCGGGGCTGGGAAATCGTCCTGACCCATCTGAACCCCCGTTGCGGATTGACGGCACAGCGCCAGCGCTGACCGCAGCTATCAGTCGCATCTACCCAACCATGAGGCGCCGCCACCGGCGCACTGTCATGCCGCTCTGTGAGTCACCGTGTTTGATCATTTGCGGTCAGGTCCGCCGGGCGGGGGGCGTAAGGCGTCGGCTGGGCCGGGGGTGCGACAACCAAGTACGGCCGTCCGCACATCGAGCAGGCCAGTCTGTCACCGTCGGAGGTCCGTTCGGTGATCTCGTGGCAGTAGCAGCACAGTTGCGTCGAGCCGACCATGACCATCACCATGGTGCCGCTGCGAAGGTGCGAATGCACGCGAGATACCGGTCGGCCAATCGTCACTTCGGCGTTGACACCGCACGAGTCGACCGCTTCTGCCGCGACTGCGTGCAGTGTCGGCTCACCGTGACCTCGCTCGCTTTGGTCGGAGCGGTCTCGGGCCCGCCTGGTGTCAAGGGGCAGCAGGTTCTCGTGGC
>DPMS01000176.1 GCA_003541285.1 Actinomycetota bacterium | reverse complement strand
GAGGGCACCTACCCGCTGCCCGAAGCGCAGCTCGACCGGTTCCTGCTGCGCACCCGGCTCGGCTACCTGCCCCCCGAGGGAGAAGCTGTGATGCTGCGGCAACGGCTGGACCGGGCGGGACAGGAACCGGCGCTGCGCGCCGTCATGGACGCCACCGGCCTGACCGAGCTCAGGGAAAGCCTGAACAAGGTGCACGTCAGCGACGACGTGCTCGGCTACGTTGTCCGGCTGCTGACAGCGACCCGCGAGAACCCGAAGGTCGCCGTCGGTGCGAGCCCGCGGGGCGGGATCGCGGTCACCGACCTCGCGCGCGGTCAGGCTGCGGCGGACGGCCGCGACTATGTGACACCGGAGGATGTCAAGGCTGCCGCCGTGCCTGCGCTTGCTCACCGGCTCGTGCTGCGCCCGGAACTGTGGGTGCGGCGTATCACGGGCGAGGACATCGTCACCGGCATACTTGCCGAGGTGCCAACGCCCCTCACCCGGCCACCCGCTCCACAGGAACACACGCCGTGACGGACGCACCGAAACGTGATGACAGTTCCGTAGTGGAACCCGGGCTCACATGGGTGCCGACCGCCCACTACCGGCGGCTGGTCACGCTCGCTTTGCTGCCACTGCTCACGGCCGTGGTCCTGGGTCACCCGGGCTATCTGGTGCTCGCCGCGCCCATGGTGGCTGCACTTGCCCTGGCGGCCAGCCGCCCCGGCTACGGCGCCCGGGTCAGCGTGCAGTCATCTGGTGACCGCTGCTTCGAAGGTGAACAGGTCACCTTCCGGGTGAGCGCTGATCCAGGCGGCCCCGCAGATTCGGCCGCTATCCAGCTCATGCTGCCCTCCGCGCAGGCCGTCAGCGGCAGCACGGCGCTCGGCCACGTGCAGGCGGGCGGTGGCCCTATCGAGGCGGAGTGGCAGGTGACGGCTGGACGGTGGGGGCGCTGGGATACCGCGCGGATCCTGGTCACCGTGCGCAGCCCCGGCGGCTTGTTCGCTGGGACAACGGCAGTGAGCCCAGGGGAGATCACCGTGTTCCCGCGCCCGCCAGCACTGGACCAGCTCGTCCTGCCCGCGCAGTTGCACTCCCGCATCGGTGATCACGTTGACCGGCGGCCAGGACAGGGCACTGAATTCACCGGGATACGGCCCTTCGCCCCCGGTGACCGGCTGCGGCGGATCAACTGGCAAGTCACCAGCCGCCGCGGCGCGCTGCACGTCAACCAGTTCGCCGCCGAACGCGCGGCGGAGATCGTCTCGGTCATCGACGCGGTCACCGACACCGGGCCGCCTGGAGACTCCACCCTGGACCGTGCGGTCCGCGGCGCAGCCGGGATCGCCCGCGCCTACACCCGTGCCGGTGACCGCGTCGGAGTGATCACGCTGTACGGGCCGATGCGCTGGGTCGCGCCCGGCGCCGGGCAGCGGCAATTCTTCCGCATCGTGGAATCCGTGCTCGACATCCGCAGCCTGTACAGCTACGTGTCCCCGGACGTGGCCCGCATTCCACCGTCCGTGCTTCCCGCCGGTGCGCTGGTAGTCATGTTCTCGCCGCTGCTGGACGAGCGGGCCATCGATGCCGCGATAGACCTGCGGGAACGCGGCCACGCCGTCATCGTCACTGACGTGCTCGCCACCTCCCCTACCCCCGCCCGGGGTTCCACTCTGGCTGGACTGACGTTGCGGCTGTGGCGGCTGGAACGGCAAGCGCTGCGGTACCGGCTCGAATCCCTGGGCATCCCGGTAGTCGGCTGGCCCGGCGAACCACGGGACACCGCCGACGCCGGGGAGGATAGCACTGCGCGCCTCGACGTGGCGCTGGGCCGCTTCGCGCGCCATCGGGTCCGCGGTGGTGGACGGTGAGAGCCCCCGTCCCGGTCCGCGTCAGGTCAGTGAGCCGCACGTCGCTGGCGGTCGCCGGCATCGGAGCAGTGATGCTCGCCGTCCCGGTAATCGTCGCCCCTGCCGCCTGGCCGGCGACCATCGCAGGAGCTTCCGCCCTCCTCGTTGCCGTACCCGGCAGATGGCCAGCGGCAGGGACGCTCGCCGCGCTCGCCGCGGTGGTGACGAGCGGCATCGGCATCGCCGCCGGGACTGCACCGCTCCTGCTGGCAGCCGCCGAGGGAACCCTGGTCCTGGCATACCTGCTCGCACTCGACGCCGCCGAATCCGGTCTCACCAGCGGCAGACTCCGGTGGGCTCGCGGCCGCCTCCCGGTCCTGGCCGCCGGGTTGGCCGCCGCCCTCATCACCGCCGTCGCGGCGATGACCACGGTCCCCGCCTCACCGTGGCTCGTCCTGGCAGGAGTCGCCGCCGCCGGCGCAGCGCTGCTCGCGACAGCCGTTTAGCGACTGGCTGTCCCTGAGCAGCCGGGAACAGACCCCGAACTGCCGCAGGTCCGCCGAGACCTCGGCCTGCCGGGCGAATGCGACTGTGTCGCCGCGTGACAGCGACTGCCAGCACAAATCATCGGCAAGTGCCAGCGCCCGCACCGCCGCTGAAGCCAGTCCCGTCAGCGTCCCCGTCTCCACCTGATGCTGAAGGCGTGCCACGTCTCCCGCAGCACCCCGTGCCGTGGCAGCCTGCAACTGCTCCAGGCGTACCGACAGTTCGCCAATGAGGTATTCCTGGGTCATTGATAACCTCCTCACCGATTCCCCCGGCCAGCTACCGATCGTTGCCGCCAGGCGCGCGCAGCCTCAGGCGAATGGCGAACGATGCGTGGAGGGGCCGCCACGGTCCTGCCTCCTCATTCACGTTCAAAGCAGGACCCATCGGCCAGTTGGCATGTGACCGCGCAGCAAGAATGCGCGGCGTCGGCGGGATCCATCACCGGGTGGCATCGGCCACTGCCACCATGGTAGGCGCGTCGTGTGCTGGCTGGCAGTACGCCGGCGGTGCCCAGCTGGCTTGCTGCAGGCATCCGCAGGCAGTGACCTTCGCCTCTCGCCGCGGCTCATCACATACCGCGACGATGGGCGATGCTGCCCTGTCCCCGGTGAAGGAAGATGAACGTTGATGACCACGCCATCGGCCGCAGGAAACGGAAAGCGCCAGATCACCGACGTTGATGCCTTGGAGATCCTGGACTCCCGTGGCAGGCCCACCCTGCAGGTCGCGGTCACGTTCGCCCACAGCACGACAGGTGTAGCCGGGGTGCCGTCAGGGGCGTCCACCGGCAGCAAGGAGGCCGTTGAGCGCCGCGATGGTGACGCCAGTCGCTACCGGGGGCTGGGTGTGCTCGGGGCCGTCAGCTCAGTTCAGGGCGAAATCGCCGGCCGGCTACGGGGCCAGAGCTGGCGTGACCTCGCCGAGATCGACGCCGCACTGATAGAGCTGGACGGCACACCGAACAAGGCACGGCTGGGCGCGAACGCGATCGTCGGAGTCTCGATGGCGTGCGCCCGCGCGCTTGCCCGGGCCGAGCGCAGGGAGCTGTGGGACTGGCTCACCCCGGCCGGCGTCCAACCGCGGCTGCCGGTGCCGCACTTCAACGTGGTCAACGGCGGTGTGCACGCCCCGAACCCGCTTGACTTCCAGGAGTTCATGATCGCGCCGGTGGGTGCGCCGTCGTTCCCGGAGGCGGTGCGCACGGGCGCCGAGGTGTATGCCGCGCTGCGGGGCTTGCTGGCGGGTAAGGGGCACGCGACCGGCCTGGGTGATGAGGGAGGGTTCGCCCCGCAGCTGGCCGAGCCGGAGGAGGTGCTCTCGCTGCTGGTCACCGCGATCGGCGAGGCCGGGTATGTGGCCGGGCAGGATGGGGTGGCGATCGCGTTGGATCCCGCAGCGAGCGAGTTCCGGGGAGAGGACGGCCGCTACCAGGTGGCCGGGCAGAAGCTGACCAGTGCCGAGATGATCGAACGGTACGCACAGATCACCCAGCGGTTCCCGGTCTGGCTGATCGAGGACGGCCTGGCCGAGGACGACTGGGACGGCTGGGCGGAGCTGACCGCGCGGCTGGGGGACCGGGTCCAGCTGGTGGGCGATGACCTCTTTGTCACCAACCCGGTGATCATCGCGGAGGCCATCGGGCGCGGCGTCGCCAACGCGGCGCTGATCAAGGTCAACCAGGTCGGCACCGTCACCGAGACCCTGGAAGCGATGGCGACCTGCCGACGTGGCGGGTACGCCCAGTTCGTGTCCCACCGGTCGGGGGAGACGACCGACACGTTCATCGCCGACCTGGCCACCGGCTCTGGATGCGGGGAACTGAAGACTGGCGCACCCGCCCGCGGCGAACGAGTCGCCAAATACAACCGGCTGCTCGAAATCACCGCCACCCAGCCCGGCCTGCCTTACGGGCTCCCCGGATCCTGAACCCGCGCCCGGTCCATCTCAGCGGCGAGGATCGTCCCCGGTGCCCCCGTGTGGCGGCGGGGATGGCGTGGCACCTCTTACAGCACCTCGTTCACCGTCTCGCCAAGGCTCCAGGGAAAGTGAGCGCGGAGCGGGCGCGGCCAGATCGCCCTGCAGCTTGCCAGGGCCGGGGTCCCCGAAACGGAGCTTGATCACGAGCACGGGCGGGCGGTGTGGGAGGGCCGATGACGCCATCATCGTGGCCGCCGTGCTGCGCTCGGTCGTGCGCCACGCAGGCGTGCAGGCGATTCAGCACCACTGGCCCCCTTCCCGGGAATTGCCGTGCTTCCCGCGCTTGTGAGGCCGCCACGCGGGGTGAGTTGTCAGCCCGTCTTCACCTGGATCTTGCTGCCGACGGTTGCGGACGGCACGTTCTGCCGGTGCTCGGTGTCCCATTCGCCAACGGCGCGGCCGGCGCTGGACACGGTTATCGTGCCGGCCAGGTGGCCGTTGATGGAGACGGTGAGGTGATGGCCAGCTAGCCCGCCGATGTTGGTCACGAAGACGTGAAGCTCGCGGAAGCTGCCTTCCTGGTCGTACTCGGAATGCCCAGACGCGCTGGGGTAGGCCGTTCCCGCGTGCAAGCGGGTGAACAACTCCCCGGGGTCCTCTCCGGTTTCGTGTGCGTAGGTGCCCGAGGCGACGAGCGCACGGCCGACCGCTACCGGCGGCGAGGACTGGGCGGGCGTCGCCGCTGGCGCTGACGTCGCCTGTGCCGTGCTTGGCGTCGTGGACGTCGGCGTGCTGGTGCAGGCACCGATCGCCAGGCCAACCGCGGCGAACACCGCCGCCCCCGCTATCAAGCGCTTCATTCGGTTACCCCCATAAGCCGAAGCTGCTTCTCAAGCAACGCTATGGAGGTGGAGGGCAGGCGCCCATGGGGACAACGGCTCGTTCGGATGGACTATTGGCCCCATGCATAATCTCCGGCCGGTCCAGCGCCCGGGCCTGAGGGCAGATCTGGCGGATTTCCCCGGTGGGCAGCCCCGAGGAAGCCGCCGGAAGGCGCGGGGGATGCCCAGCGTCACCCCCGTTCCGCGTGGCCCGTCGGTGCTCGCGCTCGGCAGCGCAGCTGAGCTGCTCACGCAGCCCGGCTGCCCGGCGTGCCGCTATGCAGCGAGGCCAGTGACAGATACCTGGGTCCTGGTCTCGCGCCGGTCCGCCTCAGCGAGGATCGTCCCCGGTGTCCCCGCGTGGCGGCGCAGGTGGTGTGGCACCGGCCAGTGCGCCGAAGACGTCCTGGTACACATCTTTGCCATGGCTGGTTGGCAGGGGTTCTCCCACGGCCAGCCGGAAGGTGCGCTGGCCGTCGGGCTGTCTTTCTGCCCGCAGGAACAGCGCGGGGGTGGCGGGCTTGGTGTGAAAGCCCTGCGCGAGGTCATAGAGGTGGGTGACATAGAACACCCGGATGCCGGCGCCGAGCAGGGCGCGGACGATCTGGCGGGCGATCTCTGAGCCTTCTCGTTCGTTGGTGGAGGCGAACGACTCGTTGCACAGCAGCAGGGAGCCGCCGGTGATGTGCGCTGTGATGTCGCTCATCCTGGCCAGTTCTTCGTCCAGTTTGCCGCTAGTCATGGTGGCGTCTTCTTCTCGCTTGTAGTGGGTGAAGAGGCCCTGGCAGACACTCGCCCGCAGGGCGGTGGCGGCTACGAACATCCCGGACTGCATCATCAGCTGGNNCCTGGTTGGCGCCGGTGATCATCACGAGCGGCTTGTGGTCGGCGCTGATGTCGTTGCCGGTCACCCTGGTGCCGGTACGCAGCGCCAGGCACGGGTCGTAGAGACCGGCCGCGGAGAACGCGGCCTCGGCCTGGGGAAGCGGTACCGGGAAGCAGGTCGGCTCGCCCTTGGCGGCCAGCCGCTCGTGGGCGTTCAGGGCGCCGATGTAGAACGCCAGCTCGGTGCGCAGCAGGCGGAAGAAGCTGAGGACGTGGTCGGCTGACTGGGCCAGGGCGTTGGCAACATGGTTGATGCCCTGGTCGCTCAGCTCGGCCAGGGCCCGTGCACCCGCGTCGTCACGGTCGCTGATGGTGAAGGTGTAGGCGGAGCGGTTCCCGACAGGTATCAGGTCTGCCAGCCCCCGGCGGGTGGGCCGTGCCCTGCGCAGCACGTAGCCGGTGCCGGTGTTTCCTTCCCCGAGCCGTGCGCTGACCAGGACTCCGTCGCGGAACTTGAGCCGCTTCAGATGATCAGTGACCAGTGCGAAGTAGTCGTCGCTGAGTTCGGCTGTGATCATGCCGATGAACCTGGTGAACCCGTCTGACCGGAAGTCTGCGGCGTGGGTGTCCGCGAGGCCGCGCAGCCGCTTGAGCGCCGCCACGAAGATGTTCATCGCCTCCACCGCGCGGTGAAGTATCGACGATGGGTACCTGGACGCGGCGCCCCACCAGATGCGTTTTTCGCCCAGGATCGCCTGCACCGCGATGTCGTAGATCTCCCGCACGACTGCGGGGTGGGCCAGGCAGTCGCGCAGGATTTGCTGGCGGTAGGTGATCGCCGCTGGATCCCTCAGGCCGCACAGAAGTGCCTTGCTGGCCACCTCGAAAAGGAGACTGTCTCCGCCCGCCATGGCGTTCAGCAGTGTGTTCAGTTCCAGGTCCTGGGTCAGCGCCTCCACGCCGGGCGGGAACTGCTGCTCAGCGTCGAAGTCACGTTCGGGGTGCATGAGGTAGGCCTTCATGACGCCAGGTGCCCTTTGAGCTGGTCGTAGGTGAGCCCGTATTTCGCGGCGAGCGCGGCGGCGTAGGCCAGGCCGTTCGCGGGTTTCCTGACCACCTTGTAGGTCCGCTCAGCCGGGTTCTCTGGCACCACGGTGGCGACCATGCTGACGCACGCGGCGTCCAGGGACGCCAGCTCGTCCAGGAAAGTGACACAGATGCAGAGCGTGCAGAGGTCGGCGATCTTGCTCAGCATTTGTTTCCCGAGGAATAGGGCGTCGTCCAGCGTGGTGGAGGTGAAGATCTCGTTCATGACGATGACGCTGCTGGGAGTGGCCTGGTCGAGGATGTCGCGGAATCGGATCAGGTCGTCCTGCAGCTTCCCGCTCAGCGTGGCGAGGTCTTCCTCCTTCTCGAAGTGGGTGAACAGCTCATCGCACAAGAACACCGCAGCGGCGCGGCCGGGGACCGGGCAGCCGAGGCGGGCCAGGTAGTGAAGCTGGCCGAACGTGCGGGCCAGGGTGGTCTTGCCGCCCTGGTTGGGTCCGGTGACCACCATGATGCGTTCGGGCCCTTCGAGATGGAAATCGTTGGTGACCACACGGGCACCATCGCGGACAAGCTTGCCGGCCAGGGCAAGGTCGAACGTCTCGCCAACCCGGATCTCCTTTGACTCCGCCGACACCACGGGGTAGCAGAAGTGCAGGCCGGTGGCCTGGATGGGCCGGATGTAGGCGAGATAGGCGAGGTAGAACTGGATCTCGCGGTCGAAGCGGGCGATGGTGTCATCGAGGTAGCCCCGGTGCCGCTCACAAAAGTCATGGAGGGCGGCGAATACATCCGGGTAGAGTCTCGCGATCAAGCCCAGTACGGCCGCCTCGACATGGTTCATGCCCCCGGCAGGGGGAAACCGGACCCGGTAGTCCTTTACCGTGCCCTGCAGGAACTTCTCGAAGGCCGCCAGGACCTCCTGGCTGTAGTCCTCTTCCCCGGCGTACTTGCGGACCCGCACCCGGTTTCCCCTGATGTGCAGGCAATAGGTAATGCCGGAGAGGTCCTCCCGGAGCTGTGTGGTCTCGGCCGCCAGTGAAGTCAAAGCCTCCGAATGCACGTAGCCGGCCAGGTGCTCCCGGAGCCCCAGGAAGCCGCGCGAAGTGATACCGGCACTATCCAGGTAACGCGCCAGCCCGGCGGTCGCTTCACAGTAGGCGGCCACCGCCTCCAGGAACCAGCGCTCCTGCTGGAGTGGGTAGTGCAGCTTCTGCGCGGTCGCGAGATGCTCCCGCATCCGCCGCATCGCGGCAGCGAATACTCCGACCTGTTCCAGCAAGGCCGTGTCGTCGAGGTCGCGGAACACCTCGTGCCGGTACTGGACCAGGTCAAGCTCGGAGAGCGGGGTGTAGAAGAACGGTTTGAGGTGATAGCCGTCGAGCCCGGCCGTCACCGACCCGGTGACCTGGTCGAGGTTCAAGTCGCGGAAGGGCGCAGGTTCGGGGCGGCTGTCCACATCTAGCGCCGGTGGCGTATCGCCGAAGAGGATGCTGCGGAACACCCAGGCTCACCTACCCGATGCCGGGCCGGCGGCATCGGGGCCGCTCGCCCGGATCGCTTCGGCGGTGGCCTCATCCAGCAAGGTGAGCACGTGATCGAGGACCTGCTGGCGGCCGGCGAGTTCGGTGTCCAGCCGGGCCCCGTCACCAGCGGTCGCCTCGCGCGCGGCGGCGGCGGTCCGCAGCGCGCTCTCCAGTCGGCCGGTGCTCTCGGCGTAGCGGTCCGCCACTGCCCGGATCAGCTGCCGGGTGGCCTCAGCCAGCCGGTACTGCAGGTCGGCGCGCGCCCGCCCGATCTGCTGGGGAACCAGGCTGGCGGCTTCCCGGTGCAGGTACGCCCGCGCGCGGCGTCGGCCGGCCTCGCCGGGCAGCCGCCTGCGGATGGCCCCAGCCAGCAGTTCGGTCTGCCCGGCCTGCTCGGCCACCAGGTAGAAGAACCGTAGATCCGGTGCCAGGCGTTCGCCCGGCTCCGGCACGGTCAGGCTCAGCCCCAGCAACTCGGCCGCCGCGTCCCGCACGGCGTCCAGTTCGGCTCGCAAGTCCCCGGTGAGCCGGGCGTCGAGCCGCGCTAGGCATTCCTCCAGGCGCTCTGCCTGCTGTTGCCGCCAGGCCTCGGCTGTGGCTACGGCGAGTTCGGCTAGCCGCGTCCGCCCGATGCGCTCGATCTCGGCAGGCGCTGCGGACCGCACGTCACCGACCAGGAGAGACTCCATCTGGGCCCCGACGCGTGCCGCGCAGTCCCGCACCCCGCTCTCCGCCGCCGCGTTGAGTTCGGCGAGCATACGGGCTGACTCGGCCGCAGCCAGGTCCGTGGCGTCCTGACGCCGCCCGCCCACCGCCACCAGGCGGGTGGCGAACGCATCCACCCGCCCGGCCGCGGAACCGGTGCGCATCTGGGCAGCGTGGCGGGCCAGTATGGCCTCATCCCGCAGAGACCCCGCCATACGGCGCGCATGCGCGGCCACTGACACCCTCAGATCCGCTGCCCGCCCCTGTTGCAGGTAGGCGGTGAAGTCCTTCGCGAACGTGGCGAAGCCCGGGTCGCCAGTCCCCGTGAGCGCGGCGCGTGCCGAGAGCGCGTAGAGCCTGACCGGCCGCCCGGTGGCCTCTGCGGCTACCCGCGCGGTGAACTCCAGCGCCTCTGCAAGCTCGCTGTCCCCGTTCGCTCCGGCCCGGGCCAGGCCACTGCCGCCAGCCCCATCCAGGCCACCGCCGCTTCCGCCGACGGTGCCTGGTGCCGCCAGGCTCCTGCCGGCGGTGTGGTAGCCGACTAGGTAGTCGGCCTTGTTGAGAACGACGAACATGGTGACCGACAGTTCGGCGACCAGTGCCATCAGCTCCCGCTCGCTGGCCGAGACCGGCGGGTCGGCGGTGAGCACGAACACGGCCGCGTCCATCATTTCCAGGGCCGCTTCCGCTTCGGCGGTGTTATGCGTGTAGACCGAGCCGGTCCCGGGCGTATCCACCAGTTCCACGCCCCGGCCCAGCACTGGCGCATCGGCCACGACGGTGACCGAGGCCAGATTACGGCGGTTCCCCGGGTTCCCGCGTTCGGTCACGAGGTCATCAAGCGCCGACAGCGGGAAGCTCTCTACCCGGCCGTCCCGGAAGACAGCGGTGGCGCCCTCTTCCCGGCCGTAACAGACCGTCGTCGCCAATGCTGTCAGCGGCGTCACCCCCATCGGGAGCACCGGCCGGCCGAGCAGCGCGTTGACGAGAGTGCTCTTGCCCCGCTTGGCTTCCCCGGCGACCAGCACCCGCAGCCGCCGCTCCCGCAGTCGGCCGCGAAGGCCGTCCAGCCCGGCACGGTCACCCTTCCCGCCCAGGTCAGACAGCTCATTCAGAGCCGATACAAGGGGGTCGCTGTCATCTGCTGCGCGCACGTGGCCTCCTACCTTTGCAGGCAGGGACCATTGGCGGCTGCGCCGCGGTTACCGGCGGGTCCCACCGCCATCGTGCCTTCAGGGTACCCAGTGCCGCGAGTCGCGGACTGACTGGAGGATCCCGGTGTAGTCCGGCCGGCAGCCAGGATCCGAAGATCTCGCGGAGGCTGGCCCCGTCTTCGCCGGCGGCGAGCACCACGACTTCGTCGTTTGGCTGGAGCATGGTGTCTGCGTGTGCGGGGACGAGGCGGCCGTTGCGGATGATGAAGCTGATCCAGGCGTCCTCAGGCATGGGCAGGCCGCTGACCGGGGTGTTAGCTGCGGGAGCCCCGGCGGTGATGACGAAGCGGTGCAGTTCCTCAGGTTCTTCCTGGAAGCGGATGCCCAGGCTCCATGGTTCTGGCTCGATGGTGCGCAGCGGGATCTTCAGCCGCCGCGCGAGCCCGGGTACCGCGCCGCCTTGCACGATGACCGAGAACGCCACGACCACGAAGATGATCTCGTAGATACGCGGTGCGTCCTTGACTCCCGCTTGGACGATGAACGCCCCGAGCAGGACTGGGACAGCGCCTTTGAGGCCGGACCACAGCACGAACAGGCGTTCACCGAACCGCAGGCGCACCGGCCACAGCAGCACACCCACGAATACCGGCCGGATGACGAATGCCAGCAGGGCCGCGAGAGCAAGGCCGATCAGCCATGCCCCGCCGTGTGGCAGGGCGTACAGCTGGATAGTGAGTCCGAGCATGACGAAGGCGACCAGTTCGGCCAGGCTGGCCAGCGAGGAATGGAAGTGCGCGATTTCCCCTTTGTAGGGGGCATGCTCGTCGCCGATGAGGACGCCCGCCATGAATACGGCCAGAAACCCGGACCCGTGGGCGATGGTGGCCAGCCCGTAGATGGCCAGCGCGCCGGCCAGGACGCGCAGCGTGTACAGTCCCTCGTCCGGCAGCGGCACCCGGCGCATGAATGCCAGCAGCACCCGGCCGCCCACGGCGCCGACGGCCACGCCAACAGCCATCTGCAGGACGAATGTCCACACCACCTCACCGGCCGCGTTCATGCCGGTGCCGGTTGCCGCCAGCAGTGCGACCAGCAGGGCGATGCCGACCGGGTCGTTGGCCCCGGCCTCGCCTTCCAGCAGCACGCCGCTGCGGCCGGCGATCTCACGGCGGCCCAGTATGGAGAACACCACGGCCGGGTCGGTGGGCGCCAGCGCGGTGCCGATGAGCAGCGCCCCGCGCCAGTCGAAGGAGAACAGGAACCGCGCGGCGAGCGCGGCGGCCGCCGCCGTGACCAGTGTTCCGGCAACACCGATCCAGACGGTCGCCACGGCCGCCGACCGGAACCGCCGCCAGCCCATCCGCATGCCGCCGTCGAACAAGATGACCGCGAGGGCAACCGTGACGACCTGCTCCACTGTGGCGAACGACAGACTGCCCAGCCGCGGCCAGATGTCAGAGGCGAGCGCCGCCCCGATCAGGAAGAACGCCGGTGCCGGGATCCGGAGGCGCTCGCTCACCCGGCTGGACAAGACCGCCGCGATGCCAACGAGCGCGGCCACCAGCACCGCCAGCCCGAACGACTCGACGCCAGCCATCAGAACTCAGCGGTACGCACGGGCACCCACCCCACGCCTTGTCCGATCCGGCCTGCAGAATTTCGCCCGCGAGCTCCCGGATTCCTCCAGCAACGTAACAGGCGGCCTGGTGAACCATACGCCTGCCCCGGCTGTGGCTTTCCCCTGGAAACAACGCTCGCGGCTGGACCAGGCGTACCGGGCCTGGTAGGAAGCCTGGCTGGGTACGGGGGCGGACAACTGCCGGCCTTGCGGCACGCGCGCCGGCACTCATGCCCGCACCCCGTCCGCGGGCGCTCGCAGCGCGCTGGTGACCTGAGCGGAACCCGTGTCACTACCTGCTGCGTAAGCAACCACCGGGCATCACTTGTTGCATTGGGCAATAATGTGGGCGAACGGATCGAGGTGCCCCGCCGGTACTACTGCCTGCGCGCGGAGGGCTGATGGCCTCGGTGGGGGAGTGGGCATGCGATGCAGTAGCGGCTGGCCTCAGCCTCTGGCCGCCGAACACGGCGGCAGGCGCTGAGATGGCAGTTCGCCCCGGGGTGATCGCGGGAATGCGAAGATCAGGGGCCGGGGCAGAACTCGCGCCCCGGCCGGGCGCCCAGGTACTCCTGGGCGTGCTGCCATTCCTCGTCATGGCGGTGGTGGCCGCCGTTGATATCCTCGCGGGCCCGCGGGTCGGTTTCCTGCCCCTGCTGTCCCTCGCCGATCCACTCCAGCGTCTGTTTCACCACCCGCTCGCGTTCGCGCTCATCGGCGGGCTGGCCATCATGCTCTGCGTGGTGCTCGCCATGTACGACAATCTTGAGGGTTCCCGGCGGGGGTTCATCGCGTTCGCGACTATCGCCGGGGTGACCGCGGCCGGGGCGATCGTCTCCGTGAGGATCTCCACCGTGGAGACGAACCACGCGTCCTTGCGGTGCGTGTCGAAGATCAGGGGCATCCCGTCCACGACGAGCGTCCCGTAGGACGTCTCTTGGGTGTCCGCGTCGAACGCGGTGAGGCCGTGGTCCTCCGGCACAAGGCGCTGGAGAAGGAGGAAGTCGTCGCGCTCGACGGACACGGGCCACGCAGCCGCGCTCGCGTATTTGACGCTGACCCGTTCTCGCCCGACGGCCCGCATCCGCGATACCTACCGCAAGCTTATACGCGGCCGCAAGTTTGGGGACGCTGAACCGGGGCGATGAGATGGCAGAGGGAATCCTCATCCAAGAGAAGGCTCTCCAGGGGTTCTGCGAAGCGGTCCTCATGAAGTTGGGCGTCCCGCCTCAGGACGCCAAGGTGACCACGGACGTCCTCATCCTGGCGGACCTCCGCGGGATCAGCTCGCACGGGGTCGCGCGCCTCCAGCGGTACGTCACGGGCCTCAAGGAGGGCTACATGAAGCCGACGGACCACAGCACGTTGGTCCGCGAGACGAAGGCCACGGCCCTCATCGACGGAGGGCAGAGCCTCGGCCAGGTCGTCGGTCGGAAGGCCATGGAAATCGCGATCACGAAAGCGAAGGAGACCGCGGTGGGCGTCGTGACCGTCCGGAACTCGAACCACTACGGCATCGCCGGCTACTACGCGCTGATGGCCCTGGAGCACGACCTGATCGGGATGAGCATGACGAACGCCGCGCCCCTCGTCGTGCCGACCTTCGGCCGGACGGCCGTCCTCGGCACGAACCCCATCGCGATCACCGCGCCGACCTCCCAAGAGACGCCGTTCGTCTTCGACATGGCGACATCCACGGTGCCGCGGGGCAAGGTGGAGGTGTTCAACCGCCAGGGCAAGGCCATGCCCCAGGGCTACGCGGTCGACGAGACGGGCGCCGACACCACGGACCCCGCGCGGGTCCTGAACGCCCTCGCGAAACGCCTGGGCGGCGGGCTCCTCCCACTCGGCGGGGCGGGGGAGGAGTTCGGCGGGCACAAGGGCTACGGCCTCGCCCTCATGGTCGACGTGCTCAGCGGCGTCCTCCCCGGCGCGGCCACAGGCCTCCAGGTGTACGGGGACGAGCGGCGTCCCGACGTGGGGCACTTCTTCTTGGCCCTCGACCCGGCCGCGTTCCGGCCGCTCGACGAGTTCAAGCGGGACATGGACCGCCTCGCGCGGGAGTTGAAGGACACCCCCAAGGCGAACGGACAGCCCCGGATCTACGTCGCCGGGGAGAAGAGCTTCGCCAAGATGGCCAAGTACCGCACGGAGGGGATCCCCCTCGGCGCCAAGGTCGTGGAGAACCTGAAGCAAATCGGCGAGGAGCTCCGCGTTCCCTGGCCTGGACCCTAGCCGTTTACGCAGGCCTAATAAACCGCGCATGGTTGGCGGGGACCGCAGGGCCCGCATGGAACCTTGGGACGTCGCCGTCGTGGGAGGTGGAATCCTCGGCACCTCCGTCGCCTACTGGCTCGCACGACGCTACGACGGCCGGTTCGCCGTCATCGAGAAGGAGACGGATGTCGCGCAGCACGCGAGCCGCCGCAACACGGGCGTCGTCCATCGGCCGTTCTACCTGGACCCGAACAAGGCGAGGGTCTTTGCCCATGCCGCGGGCATCTCCTACCACCTCTGGAAGCCGTACGCTGCGGCCAAGGGCCTCCCGTGGTACCAGGTCGGGACGTACGAGGTGGCCCTGGACGACGGACAGGTGGACCAGCTGCACGCCTACGTGGGGTACGCCGCGGAGAACGGGATGGATCCGTCCGAGGTCGAGTTCGTCGACGGCCGGGAGATGGCGCGCCGGGAGCCGAACGTCCGATGCGAGGGCGCCCTCTTCTCGAAGACGGACACCGCCGTCGACTACCACGCGTTCACCGAGGCGTTGAAGGCGGACGCGGAGGCCCTCGGCGTCCGGTTCCTCACCGGGGCTTCGGCGAACGCGGTCCACGCGAACGACTCGGGCGTCGACATCACGCTGAATGGCAGGAAGGAGCCCGTCCGCTCGCGCTACCTGATCGGCTGCGCGGGTGGGAGCGCGATCGACCTGGCCCACGCGATGGGCGTCGGCACCGAGTACACGGACATGCACTTCCGCGGGGAGTACTGGACGATCAACACGCGGGAGGCGGACCTCGCGCGGCACAACGTGTACTCCGTGCCGCGGCACACGGACCTCCCCTTCCTCGACCCGCACTGGGTCATCCGCGCGAACGGCCTGAGGGAGATCGGGCCCAACGCGGTGCCCGTGTCCGGACCTTGGTCGTACCACGGGCTGTTCCGCCCGCTGGTCCCGTGGGCCGCGAAGTTCTTCGAGCCGCCGATCTACAACAAAATCCGGCTCATGGTGGACAAGGACTTCCTCAGCCTGGCCGTCCAGGAGATGTGGAGCTCGATGTCGAAGGCGGTCATGCTCCAGCGGGTCCAGCGGTTCCTCCCCGCGCTGAAGCTCGAGCATCTCGTCTCCCCCGGCACGGCGGGCATCCGCACCCCGGTAATCAACCGCCACGGCGGGATCGTGAAGGAGGCCATCGAGGCCCCCGGACCCCACTCGTACCACATCCTGAACTACAATTCCCCGGGGGCCACGGGGTCCCCCGCGTTCGCGGTCTACCTGGTCGATCGCCTCGCGAAGCGCGGGGACCTGGACCACCTGAAGCCGGGGCCCAAGCCGAACGGGCTCTGGTCGTGGGATACGATCGCGAACGCGATGGAGCTCACCGGGTAGTCGCGGACCGGGATCAGGCGCCCTTCAGCTGGATCCAGTACGTGGGGTCGTCGACGATCAGGTACGTGGGCTTCCCGTGCGTCTCCTGCTCGCGGACCCATTCCTGCAGGCGCCTCTGGGGATCCTCGCCCCGCTTCCCGACGTAGCGGAAGGGGAGCAGCTTGCGCTCCTCGTCCGTGAGCCCGTCGCACAGGAGCCACAGGTGACCCCAGCCCGTGCGGCGGTACTGCGCGAGCATGTCCACCGGCTTCTGCTTCCCGATCTTGAAGTCCGCCATGACGAGGTCCTGCACGGCGCGCAACGCGCGGTCGATCGCGGCCGCTCCGACCTTGCCCGGATCCGCGCCGCGGGCGATCTCGGCCTCCGCTTCCTGGAGCACGGGGGCCGCGATCTTCATCAGATTCCGGAACTCCTCGTTCCCGAAGCCGTCCGGGCACGGCGCGACGCAGACGACGGTGCCGCCGGGCTTGACCGCGCGCGCCGCGGCGTTGATCGCCTTCCCGGCCTGGTACACGTTGATGCCCAGGTGGCGGGCCGTGACGATCGCGATGTCCGCGAGCTCGGGAATGGAGGCGGCGTACACCTTGTCGAGGGCGTGGCGCAGCTTCCGGTGCACGGCGAAGATGTCGCCGCCTTCGAGGGCGACGACCTGGTACGCGGGATTGAGCACGCACACGACTGCGTAGACGAAGGTGCCGCGGGCCTTCAGCGCATCCAGGATCGTCCGCACGGCCGCGCGCTTGTACTCGTAGACCGGGTTCCCGTCCAGAATCCCCATGTCCACGTGCGGCGCGAAGCCGAGCTCGCCGAACATCTGGAGGTGGTCCGCGGTGGTGATGGCGCGGCCCGCGATCCCGGGCACGATGTGCTTCGGCCCCCCGCTCACGCCCGCGAAGTAGTGGTAGTCCAGGTCGCACAGGGAGATGATCGCCTGGGAGCGCGCGGCCCGGGCGTTGAGCTCGATGGGCGTGCCGTCCGGCATCGTGCCGAGCCTCTCGAGGTCCTCGCGGTCGTGGTGGAAGAACGTGCGGTCCTGCCACGCGGGCCATAGCTTGTCCCCGAGCATGTACGGCCACTCCTGCGGCTTCGGGTCGCGGTGGGTCGCGGCCGCGATGATCAGGTTAATCTTCTCGCGCTTCACCCCGTGGGCCTGGAGCCAGTCAAGGAGGCCGGGGAGCAGAAGGCGCTGGTGGGCGCACGGCCTCGCGTAGTCGTCGATGATCACGGACACCTCGCCGCCGTGGTACGTGGACGCGAGCCACTCCGCCATCGAGGGCGCCAGGTCCGGCGTCGAGGATTCCTCGAGGGACCGCCGCAACGCGCCCGGCACGTCCGCGAGCGCAGGCGCGCCCTCGGGCGTCCGCAGCGGGACGAGGCGTCCCTCGGACAGCACGCTCTCCGGGAGGAAGTCGGAGAGGAAACGGTCCCCGTACGCGAGGCGGGGCACTCGACCGAGCACGGCCTTCGTCGCCATGGATGTCCACAAGACNNGGGAGGAAGGTCACAGCGATGGAGCTGGCACGCGGGCGGGCGGGGGCCCCTCAGCTCGGGATGGGGGCCGCGACGAATCTGACCCGAGGATGGCTTGCCACGCGCCTCGTCTCGGCGGAGAAGCCGAGACGGACCACCGCTCCGGAGGAGGAGTTCCGATGAAGTTTGCGTATTTCCCTGGGTGCGTCGCTCGGGACCGCTGCCGCGAGCTCGACGACGCCACGCGCGAGGTGGCCAAGGACCTCGGAATCGAACTCGTCGAGCTCAACGGGGCCGTGTGCTGCGGAGGGGACCTCCCGGAACCGGACCCCGAAGCCACACTCGCCGCCAACGCCCGCAACCTGGCGATGGCCCAGGCGAAGGGGCTCGACCTCCTCACCGTGTGCGGGACGTGCCAGTTCCATCTCTCGCTGGCCGCGCGGGCCCTCGAGGACCCCGCGACGCGCGAGCAGGTCAACCGGATCCTCGAGCGTTCTGGCCACGGCCGATACGAGGGAGGTCTCCGGGTCCGGCACCTCCTCGAGGTCCTCCTCCAGGAGGTCGGAGAGAGGAAGCTCGCCGCGCACGTCCGCCGTCCGCTGGGCGAGGTCGCGGTGGGCGCGTTCTACGGCTGCCGCATCCTGCGGGCCCCGGGCACGGAGACGTTCGACACGCCGACGGACCCCACCTCCATCGAACGCCTCGTCACGATCCTCGGCGGCAATCCGGTGCGGTACAACGGACGGACCGCCTGTTGCGGCTTCGACGCCCCGGATACGAGCAGGAACCTCACCTCCCGGTTGTCTGCTTCCGCCCTCATGCGGGCAAAGGATGCGGGCGCGACGACGCTCGCGACCCCGTGCCCGCTGTGCCACCTCGTCCTGGACGCGCACCAGCGGGACGCCTCGAAGGTCGCGGGCGAGCGGATTGGCATGCCGGTCCTCCACCTGTCCCAGCTGGTCGGACTCGCTTTCGGAATCGACCCCGACCGTCTGGGCGTGAGGCGCAACACGGTGAGCGTGGCCCGCGTGGTTCGGAAGCTCGAGGATGCGGAGGTCGTGAAGGCGTGACGGACACGGGGCGGAAGGTCGGCGTCTTCATCTGCCACTGCGGCGGGAACATCTCCGACGTCGTCGACGTGAACGCGCTGCGCGAGTTCGCCTCGAAGCAGGACGGCGTCGTGGCGGCGACGGACTTCCGGTTCATGTGCTCTAACCAGGGGCAGGCGCGGCTCCAGGATACGATCAAGGAGAAGGGACTCGACGGGGTCGTCGTCGCGTGCTGCACGCCGAAGATGTACGAGGACATGTTCCGGGAGACCGCCAAGTCCGCGGGGATGAACCCGTACCTCCTCGAGATCGCGAACGTCCGGGAGCAGTGCGCATACCCCCACCGCTCCGAGCCCGAGAAGGCGACCGAGAAGGCGAAGGGGCTCGTGAAGTCCCAGGTCGCCAAGGTCCTGCGCCTTGAACCCCTCGACGTGAAGACGGCCGGAATCCACGAGGGCGTCGCGGTAATCGGCGCGGGGATCGCCGGCATCCATGCATCGATCCTGCTCGGCAAGGCCGGGCACAAGGTCACCCTGATCGAGAAGAGCCCGACCATCGGGGGCCACATGGCGCACTTCGACAAGACGTTCCCCACCCTGGACTGTGCCATGTGCACCCTCTCCCCCAAGATGAACGAGGTGTTCAATCATCCGAATGTCGACCTCTTGACGTACGCCGAGGTAAAGGACGCCGTGCGCACGCCGGGGAAGTTCACGCTCACCGTCCTGAAGAAGCCCCGGTTCGTGACGGACGCGTGCATCGGCTGCAACCGGTGCACGGAGCGTTGTCCCGTCAGCACACCGAAGAGCCCCGTCAAGGTCGAGTCCGAATGGAACATGGGCCTCTCCCTCCGCAAGGCGATCTACCTCCCGTTCTCCCAGGCCCTCCCGCAGCTCTGGACCATCGACGCGGACCACTGCTTCTACTTCAAGCGGAACCACGCCTGCCGGATCTGCCAGAACGTGTGCCCTGCGGACGCGATCGACTTCTCCATGAAGCCGGAGGAGGTCCGGGTGGAGGTCGGCGCGGTGGTCGTCGCCACGGGGTACCGACCGTTCGAGGCCTCGCAGGTCGCGCCGTACGGGTACGGCAAGTACCCGGACGTGTACCATGGCCTTCAGGTCGAGCGGCTCCTGTCCTCCACGGGCCCGACGAGCGGGAAGCTCGTGAAGAAGGACGGCACGCCGCCCACCTCCGTGGGAATCATCCACTGCGTCGGCTCCCGCGACGAGAAGTATCGTCCGTATTGCTCCCGCGTGTGCTGCATGTACTCCCTGAAGTACGCCCACCTGATCCGCGAGCGGACCGGCGCGCGCGTGTACAACTTCTACATGGACATGCGCGCGAACGGGAAGGGATATGAGGAGTTCTACCAGCGCGTGGCCTCCGAGCAGGTCGGGTTCGTCCGCGGGAAGCCCGCGCGGGTGACGGACGTCGCGGAGTCGCCGGAGGAAGAGGGCAAGCTGATCATCGTCGTCGAGGACACCCTGGCGGGCGTGAATCTCCGCGTGCCCGTGGACATGGTCGTCCTGAGCACCGCGATGGATCCCGGCGACGTGGACGGGCTGCTCGCCTCCCTGCACCTCGACAAGACGCCCGACGGGTTCGTCAAGGAGTACCACCTCAAGATCAACCCCACGGAGACCGCCGTGAAGGGCGTCTTCGTCGCGGGCTGCGCGCAGAGCCCCAAGGACATCACGGACACGATCGCGCAGGCGGGCGCGGCGGCCATGTCCGCATCCATGTTCCTCGGGAGCGGCGAGATGACGCTCAACCCCTTGGTGGCCGAGGTGAACCCGAGCCTCTGCCGCGCGTGCGACCGGTGCACCGACGTCTGCGAGTTCGACGCGGTCCACGTGGACCCGGAGGGCCTCGTCGCATCCGTGGACGAGACCGCGTGCGAGGGGTGCGGGAAGTGCACGGTCGTGTGCCCGACGGGAGCGATCACCGTGCACCAGTTCACGAAGCCGCAGATCGTCGCGTCCATCGACGCGCTCGCTCCGAAGGCGGTGGCCCCATGACGGAGGAGCCCGCGATCGTCGCGCTGTGCTGCAACTGGTGCGGCTACAACGCGGCGGACCAGGCCGGGGCCGCGAAGATCCCCTATCCGTCCGCGGTGAAGATCGTCCGGCTCATGTGCACGGGCATGGTGGACCCCTACTACGTCCTGCGCGCGTTCGAGCGCGGGTTCGACGGCGTCCTCGTGATTGGCTGCCACCCGGGCCAGTGCCACTACAAGAGCGGGAACCTGCAGGCCCGCGAGCAGACGGACCGTCTGCTCGGGGTGCTCCGTACACTGGGGATTGGCCCGGAGCGGCTGCGGATGGATGCCGCCTCGTCCTCGGAGGGACCGCGGTTCGCGGAGATCGCCAACGAGTTCACGGAGACGATCCGGAAGCTCGGCCCGAGCCCCCTGCGGGAGGTGGCGTGATGGCGGCCCTCGCGCCCCCGATCGAGAGCCACGACGACGACCTCCGCATCCTCGCCCAGGAGGGCTGCATCCAGTGCAACAAGTGCACGATGAGCTGCCCGGTCCACCGGGCCGACGTCACGTTCAGCCCGCGCAAGGTCATCCTGCAGGCGTACCTCGGCGACGCGGACCGGTTGAGCGAGCGGGACCTCTGGGCCTGCCTCACCTGCGGCGAGTGCCAAGCCGTCTGCGCGACCCAGGTTCCGTTCCCCGCGTTCATCCGCGCGAGGCGCGAGGCGTTGCGCCCCGTGATGGAACGGACGGCCCCGTGCAAGCACGGGAGCTACAAGGACATCCTCGCGAAGATCATGGCGAAGCCGAATCTGAACCAGGACCGCCGCGCATGGATCGGGGACGGCCTGAAGGTCGCCGACACGGGGGACGTCATCTACTTCACGGGCTGCATGCCCTACCTCGACGGCGTCTTCACGTACTGCGACAGCGCGCGGATCGGGAAGGCGGCCATCAAGATCATGAACGCGGCGGGAATCGTGCCCGTCGTCTCGAACCTGGAGCGGTGCTGCGGCCACGATGCCCTCTGGAACGGGGACCGGGCGACGTTCGAGACCCTCGCCCGCCGGAATGCGGAATGGATCCGCGCGAGCGGGGCGAAGCGCCTCGTGACGACCTGCGCGGAGTGCTACTCCATGCTGAAGTACGAGTACCCGAAGGTCGTCGGCGAGTGGCCCGTCGAAGTCCTCCACATGACGGAGCTCATCGAGGAGCTCGTCGCGGCGGGGCGGCTGTCCTTCACGAAGCCCGTGGACCTCACGGTCACGTACCAGGACCCGTGTCGTCTCGGCCGCCACTCGAAGGAGTACGATGCGCCGCGGGCCGTGCTGAAGGCGATACCCGGCCTGAAGTTCGTCGAGATGGACCGCATTCGCGAGAACTCGATGTGCTGCGGCGTCGGAGCGTACTCGAACTGCGACGCCCAGACGAAGTTCCTGCAGCAGGAGCGCCTCGAGGAGGCCGCGTCGAAGGCGGAGAACCTGGTCACCGCGTGCCCGCACTGTCGCATCCACTTCTCCTGCTACCTCGACGGGCGGCCCGTGGACCCGCTGCCGGACCTGAAGATCGTCGACGTGACCGACCTCGCCGCGCGGGCCCTGGGGTGACTCCATGTCCACGCTCGTGCGCGAGGAAGGAGCGGAGGACGCGACCCGGGCGTTCCTCCGGGAGACGGGCATCACCCATCAGGCGGGCGAGCTCCCGGGGTATGCGACGGACGGGTCGTTCCTCACGCTCGGCGTCCCTTCCCTGATCGTCTTCCCGCAGCACGAGGCGGAGTGCGTGGCCCTCGTCGACCACGCGGTGCGCCACGGCGCCACGCTCGTGCCCCGGGGGACCGGCTCGGGCACGGCCGGGGCGGCCGTCGCGCCTCCGGGCTCCGTCCTCGTCGACATGGAGCGGGTCGGCGCGTGCGACACCCGCGGCCACCGGCGCGGGCTCTTCCAGCCGCAGATCGTGGATGCGAAAGGGAACGCCGTCGACCTGGCGAAGGCCGGGCCCGAGGACGAGCTGTACGCCCGCGTCGGCGCGGGAAGGACCAGCGACGAGACGAACCGTGCGCTCGCCCGGTTCGCGTGGACCGTGGCCGTCGTCCCCAGCAGCGGTTACAGCACGTTCGGCGGGAACTTCGCGACGAACGCCCGCGGCAGCGGCACTCCCGCCTTCGGAGCCTTCGGAGACTCCGTGAACCGCCTGCGGATCGTCGCGACTTCGANNACGGAGCTCGACGTCCGGATCGCCCCCATCCCGAAGCCCGAGGACATGACCTGCGCGATCCTCTCGATCGAATCCGAGGACGTGGGGAAGCTCGGCACGATCATCGGGGCGCTCATGAAGCGCGTCGCGGCGTCGTGCCGGTACTTCGCCGGGGAGTTCCTGTTCATCGACGAGGGAATCGTCCGGCCGGACGACCCGATCCGCAAGGACCCGGTCTTCGGCGGCTACTTCGCGGTCCCCAAGGGCCGCCGCCGGATGGTCCTGCTCTACCGCGGCCGAAAGGAAGGGATGGAACCGCTGCCCGGGATTGCCGCGAGCTTCCTCGACGTCGTCTACCGGGAGATCACGTACCCGCAGTTCCGAGCCATGATGACCGTGCGGACCGCCGCGACGGGCAAGGCGCTCCACCGCGTGAACGTGCCCGGCTGCGAGGACTTCATCATCTACGATCCGGAGCGGTTCGGGGACGTCCTCTCGCGGATGGTCGCCGCTATGGAGGGCGCCTCGGGACGGCCTGTCGGCCACCACTACCCGGACGGCAGCGAGGTCCACTACCGGCCGCAGGCCGCGGTCACCAAGGAGGACATCGAGGCCGCGTGGGCCATGATCCAGAAG
>DPMS01000865.1 GCA_003541285.1 Actinomycetota bacterium | reverse complement strand
GTAGCCCTGGTTGACATCCTCCAGGGCATACTCCCTGGTGATCAGCTCGTCGAGCTTGAGCTGCCCCTTGTTGTAGAGCTCCAGCATCCGCGGAATGTCGTGGTGGGCGTTGGAGGAGCCGTACAGGGCGCCCCGGATCTGCTTCTCCATCATGGTGAGCATGAAGAGGTTGCCGCTCATGTGGGTGTCGGTCGGGTGGCCGACCGCGGTGACGACGACCCTGCCGCGCTTGGTGACCATGTCCAGTGCGGGGCCGATGTAGTCGCCCTCGGCGACGTCGGTGGTGATGATGAAGGCGTCGGCCATGCTGCCGCGGGTCAGCAGCCCAACGATCGGGCCCGCCTCCTCGACGCTCGCCGCGGTGTGGGTGGCGCCGAACTCCAGGGCCTTCTGCCGCTTGAACTCCACCGGGTCGACCGCCATGATGTTGCGCGCCCCGGCGATGCGGGCGCCCTGGACGGCGTTGATGCCGATGCCGCCGATGCCCATGACCACCACCGTGTCGCCGGCCTTGACCTCGGCGCTACGCACCGCGCTCCCGTAACCGGTCGTGACGCCGCATCCCACCAGCGCGGCCTTGTCGAGCGCCGTGCCGTCGTCGACCTTCACCACCGATTGCGCCGGAACGACTGTGTACTCGGAGAAGGTCCCGAGCAGGCACATCTGGCCCAGGCCCTGCTCGCGGGCGTGGAAGCGGTAGGTGCCGTCGAGTTGCGGGCCGTTGATGAGGAACATGCCGAGATCACAGAGGTTCTGCATGCCGCGGGCGCAGTGCGAACAGCGGCCGCAGGAGGGAAGGAAACTCAGGACGACGGGGTCGCCCTCAGCGACGTGTGTGACATGGGCGCCTACCCCGGCCACGACGCCAGCCCCCTCGTGGCCCCCGACCACCGGGAATGGCATCGGGATGTCGCCGGTGACCAGATGCTCGTCGGAGTGGCACAGGCCGCTGGCGGTGAGCTTGACCAGGACCTCGCTATCCTTTGGCCCGTCGAGCTCGACCTCCTCGACCTGCCACTTTTCGTTCAGCCCCCACAGCACCGCGGCCTTGGTCTTCATTCGCTTCATCCTCGTGTCGGCCGGACTCTCGTCCAGGGGTGGTCGGCGATCTGCTCGCCAGGTCGTCGTTGGCCGGCGAAAGTCCTCGGCTGGCGGGATGTGCCAGTCCAGCACACTTCTGGGGTCCGAGAGGCTTGAGCCTGGTGTGTTCTCGCGCAGGGCGGGACCGGATATGGGTATGTCCGTACGTTACCTAGTAGAACGCGTTCTAGGAAGGCCTACCGGTATCGCCCGCGATCCGGCCCGACGCCTGCTGCGCCGGCCTCAGCTGACCGCGATGCCCGCGGCCAGCTTGGTTCCCCAGTCGCGTGCCCGGGTGGTCTCCTCCGGTTCGAGCCGCTCCTGCCTGGTCACCAGGAAGCTCTCCGGCTCGGCGACCACATCGAAACCGTGCGCGCGCAGCAGACGGGTCACCCCTTTGGATGCCCGGCCGGTCAGCGCGGCCGGCCCGTGCATCCTGGTGTCGAAGGCAGCCGCCTTGACCGAGTAACGGCCGAGCGAGCCGAACCACTCACGCAGCCCTGGGCCCAGCGCGTCCGGCTCGAGTTTCACGCCGCTGACCGGCTTGTCTGCGGCCTGGACAGCCGACTTGCGGGTGCCTGCCCGGCTCATGCCGTGAGCATGCGTCGGCCCGCCGACGACCACCAGGTCAGCATCGGCGAGGACCGCCGGGCTGACCTCTGACACTGGCACAACACTGACATCGAAGGCGGTTCTGAGCCCGGCTCCGATGGCGTCGGCAACCTGGTGCGTGTTGCCGTACATCGATTCGTAGACGACCACAGCCCGCATGGTTGTCCCCCCTGGTCTTGATTCGCTTTCATATCCATCGTGCTGCGCCGGGCGCGAGGGTCATCAGGGCCGAACGTCACCAGGTCAGGACTGGAGAACGTCACCTCTGACGGTGGCCGCCGCCACACGGCATCGTCGCTTCCAGCACCCGGGTGCCGGTCATCCGGGCCGCCCGGCACCGACGTGATGCACCGCCGGTGAGCTGTGATCACATCCTGGGAAGCGCGTCAGCCGCGAGCATCTTCTCCGCGGGCAGATTGTTGGCGACGCCGACCGCGATCCGGACGTAGGCATCGCCCTTGAGGACGCTGATCGACGCGTACCCGTCGTAATAGGCCTCGTCGCCGAGCCCGGAAATCGGCTCGGCGTTGACCTTGCCCCGGTAGTCGTCGAAGTACTTCTTCGCCTTGGTGCCGGTGACCAGCACGACCCGCACGGTGTCCCCCACCGGGATATCCGGGCCGATCTGGGTCGGCGCGTTGGGCCCGTAGAAGACGCAGGCGACGCCGCCCTCGACGTAGGCCTTCCCCATGACCGGCGGATTGACCTGCTGGCCGAGCGCGGCACCGGCCTCCGCCTGGGTGATCACGCTGCAGGAGGTCGGCTTGCCGGCCGCCTGGGTGGCCGGGGCTGCTGGGGCGGAGCTNNGCGGCGGCGGAGCTCGCTGCGGCCACCGCGCTGGCGGGGTGTGCGGTCGACGGAGAACCCGAAGTCGTCGCCGCCGAACCGCAGGCGGCGGCCAGGGCGCCCGTGGTGGCCGCCATTGTGGTCAAAAAGAACCGCCTGGTCTGTCTGCTGCCTTTCATGGCCCGCTCCTGATCCAAGTCTGACGTAGCACGTCAGAGGCTAGGTTCGGCGGTCCGGCCGCCGCGTCGGGGTAAACCCTACGGTTTGGCGGACTAAGCCCGCATCGGCTTCCGCCGGCCAAGCCGGCGGGCCGAAGACGCCGGCCTGCTAATCCGCGGCGGTCTCGTCCGGAGCACTGAAGGACAGCCTGACCTCCTGCCGGATCACCTTGCCAGTGGCGTTGCGCGGCAGTGCCTCGGTGGTGATCCGCCACCGGGACGGGACCTTGAAATAGGCGAGTTGCTGCCCGGCGTAGGCGCGCAGTTCGTCCTCGGTTACCGGGTGACCGGCCCGGGTGACAACCACGGCCGCGACCTCCTGGCCGAGGTCAGGATGGGGAATGCCGGTGACGGCGCACTCGACGACGCCCGGGTGCTCGGACACGGCCTCCTCGATCTCGGCGGGGTAGACGTTCTCCCCGCCGCGCAGGATGAGGTCGGTGCGGCGGCCGGTGACCCGCAGGCGGCCGCCTTCGATCACGCCGAAATCCCCGGTGTGCAGCCACCGGTCGTCCCGGATCGCGCGGCTGGTGGCCTGCGGGTCGTTCCAGTAGCCGAGCATGTTGAACGGGCTGCGTGCGCAGATCTCACCCTCCTCGCCCTCGGGCAGCGCATTGCCGGCCGGGTCGCGGATTTCCAGCCGCACGGTCGCGATGGGACGGCCCACCGTGGCGGGCGCCTCGGCCAGATCCATCGGTGAGGCGACGGTGATCGCGGTGGCCGATTCGGTCAGCCCATAGCTGTCCGCCAGCACCCGCCGCACCACCGGGAAGGCCTTGCGCAGCCGTTCTTTGAACGCCGGCGACGACGGTGCCGATGCCAGCGAGAAGCCGCTCAGCGAGGACAGGTCGTACTTCGACAGGTCCCCGTGGGTGATCAGCCGGCTGGCCATCGTCGGCACGGCCCCCCAGCTGGTCACCTTCTCCTTCTCGATGAGCCGCAGCACGGTGTCCACGTCGAAAGCACCCTGGTGCATGACCACCGCTGCGCCGGTCGCGAGCCGCGGGACAGCGAGGTTGTGCAGGCTAGCTATGTGGAACAGCGGCAGCGCCAGCAGGTAGCGGCGATCCGCTGGGTCGGCCGGGTCGCCTAGTTCGCGCGCTATGGCGTCGTTCATGCGGTGGTACTCGATGACCGACGTCAGGTTCCGGTGCGTGTGCACCGCTCCCTTCGGGCGGCCGGACGTGCCGCTGGTGTACAGGATGACCACCGGCTCGTCCTCGGCGGCGGCATGCGGCACCAGCGGGGTGTCCGGGTGCTGGCGGGTGAGCCGGGGAATGTCCTCCTCGATGCTGAGGACCGCCTCCCGGCCTGCGACCAGCCCGGCCCGCTTGGCATCCACGACCACCACCTTGGGCCCGGTGTGGCCGAGCGTGTACGCGGCCTCCCGCCGGGACGACCATGCGTTGCAGCCGACCGTGATCGCGCCCACGGCCACGGCCGCCCAGAATGACACGATCCAGCCGGGATGGTTCGCCGCGAGGATGGCGATCCGGTCCCCCGGGACCACGCCGTACTCCTCGCGCAGCACCCTGGCCAGTGACGCGACGGCGCGCGCGTGCCCGCTGAAGCTCAGCCGCTCGCCGGAGGTCACGATGTAGTCGCGGTCGCCGAGGCCAGCCGACCTGCTGAGCACCTCGCCGAGGTTGCGGTGGCGGTTCCGGAAGACGGTCATGGGTACGCCGAGGACGTCCTCCTCGGCCAGTTCGAACTGCCCGCCCTGACCGGTCAGCCGGCCGACGGCAGCCATCGCCGCGGTTCTCGGATCCGCCGACACCGTCATCACGTCACCGTCCCGCTACACCGGCATGCGCCTTCCGGCTCACTATCGCAGTCCGGCGGGAAACCGGCCAGGGTCAGCCGCCGCTGACCAGGTGCACGGCAGCGGGCGGCGCGGCGGGCACGGCGCCGGGATGCAGTACCGAGGCGATGGCTTCCACTCCGTCGATGAGGCGGGGTCCCGGGCGGACCACCAGGCCGTCGGCGTCGATCGCCCAGACCGGCACCCCGGGCAGCGCACGGGCCGCGGTGTGTGCCTGCTCGATCGCGCCGGCCAGGTGGTAGCCGCAGGGCGCGACGATGACGAGTTCTGGTGCCGCCGCCGCGATGGCGGCCCAGGTCGCCGACACCGACGGTGCACCCGGGCGGGCCGCGGCCGGCCGGCCGCCCGCGGCGGTGACCAGGTCGGGTACCCAGTGCCCGGCGGTGAACGGTGGGTCCACCCATTCGATCACCGCGACCGCCGGCCGGCGGCGCCCGGCGACTCCCGCCACCACCCCGGCCAGCCGGGCCCGCAGGTCACCCACCAGCCGGGTGGCGCGCTCCGGGACCCCGGCCCGCCGGCCTACCTGAAGGATCGTGTCCAGCACGTCTTCCAGCGAGTGCGGGTCCAGTGACAGTACGTCCGCCTGGCACCCCAGGTAGCCCAGCGCTTCTTCGACGTGCCCGGACGGCAGTGCGCACACCCGGCACAGGTCCTGCGTGAGGATCAGGTCTGGTTCCAGGTCCGCGAGGGCCCGCGCGTGGAGTGTGTAGAGGTCCGCACCGGCGGCCCGCTGCGCGCGGACGTAGCTGTCGATCTCGCCGGGGGTCATCCCCCGGGTATCCCGGCCGCCCACGACGATCGTCTTCTCCCGCCGGGCGGACGCCGGCTCGTCGCACTCGAACGTGACCCCGACCAGATCCTCGCCCAGGCCGAGCGAGTACACGATCTCCGTGGCCGAGGGCAGCAGCGAGACCAGGCGCACGGAACAAGAATAGGTACCCGGATGCCCGGTGAGCCGGGCGCCTGGCCCGGTGACAGCAGACTGCGCTGCCGGCGGCAGAAAGACCCCGCTCAGGCGGGCACGCACCCTTCCGCGGCAAGTTGCCGGATACGATGCGGCGTATGCGTTTTGCGATCGCGATCCCCCAGTTCTATGCGGACGGGCAGTTCGATCCGGCAGCGTTCCGCGCCTATCTCACCCGGGCTGAGGAACTGGGCTATGAGAGCGCCTGGGCGCAGGAACAGACGCTGGGGGCGGCACCGCAGCTCGGGCCGGTCGAGGCGATGACCTACGCGGCGGCCTGCACGCGGCGGCTGCGGCTGGGCTGCGTGGTGTTCGTCTCCACCCTGTACAGCCCGGTGCACCTGGCGAAGAGTCTGAGCTCGCTGGACCAGCTCAGCCGCGGCCGGATCGAGATCGGTGTCGGCACCGGCGGCAAGGGCCGGCAGTTCGCCGCCTTCGGCGTGGACCCGCAGCGGTATGTCGCGCGGTTCACCGAGGGACTGGAACTGATGAAGGCGCTGTGGACAGATTCCCGCGTCACCTTCGACGGGCAGTTCTGGCAGCTGCGGGATGCGGCCATGGAACCCAAGCCATTCCAGAAGCCTTTTCCGCCGATCTGGTTCGGCGGGTCCGCGCAGGCCGCGCTGCGGCGCGCCGTCCAGCTGGGCAACGGCTTCTTCGGCGCGGGCTCCACCCCCACCGCCAGGTTCGCCGGCCAGGTCCAGACCGTGCGGGAAGCCCTGGCAGAATCGGGCCGGCCAGCGGCGGGCTTCCCCATCGCGAAACGTGTGTACATCGCGGTCGACGGCAACGGCGAGCAGGCGCGCAAGCGGATCAACGCCGAACTGGAGCGGCTCTACGGACGGCGGGTGGCCGACATCGAGGCCGCCGCGATCGCCGGCACGCCCGCCGACTGCGTGCGCGAACTGCGCGAGGTCGCCGAGGCCGGCGCGGGACTGATCCTGTTCACCCCCATGTACGAGCAAGCCGAACAGGCCGAGCGCCTGGCCGCATCGGTCATCCCCGGCCTCGGGTAGAAGACGGGCTCATTCATGGCTGAGCCTGGGGTGGTCCGCCGGTTCAATGTCCCGATCCCATTGCGTGCGGGCCTGACGCTATCGGCTGACCTGGCACTGCCAAAGGTGCTGCCCGCCCCGGCGGTGGTGACGCGCACGCCATACGGAAAGACGGGTGAGCGGCAGTCCAAGCGCGCTGCCGTTTTCGCCAGCGCGGGCTACGCCTCTGTCTTCGCCGACGTCCGGGGCCGGGGTGACTCCGAT
>DPMS01000860.1 GCA_003541285.1 Actinomycetota bacterium | reverse complement strand
ATCCCAGTATCGCCCACCAGTGTTGCTGCAGGTGACAGGCCAGGTCTCCACCCCAGGGACCTGGCCTTCTTGATCGTTTGTCACCCGTTTGTCACCAGGATCTGACGGGTGTAGACGACAGAGTTCAGGTGCCGGCGGCACCCAGGCGGCCTGCCGCGTGGCGTTCCCGGGTCTGGTCGCCCACGGGAGGGAGGCCCCGCCGAGCGTTACGATGGCATGGATCGCCTGCGCTGGGAGGTCAGCCGCGATGACCAGGGCAGTGCGTGTCCCCTACACCGTCGAGCCGGACCCCACGGATCGCGCGTCCGGCGTCGCCGTGGCCTGGCCCACGCGGTACTCGTCGGATTATTCGGGCGCTCGGAAAGCTGGCTGTACCAGGTCGGACGCGGTCCGCACGTCAGTAACGAACTAAAGATCGTTTGGGTCAAGCGACAAAGACTTTGTCCCGGTGCCAGTTGAGATACTTGCGTGCCGGGGGCTGAGCCTCCGGTGGAAGCAACAACGCCTCACGCAGCGGCGGTCGCCCGTAGTACTGCCTGGCCAGCGGGTCGGTCTGGACGGCGTCGGCGAGTGAGTGAGCGACGTGTATGCGCAGTCCGCCGTTGACTGTGAGCAGGCCGGTGTCGAAAGCCACGTCATGGGCCGGGCAGGCAGCCAGGCCGTTGCGGGGATCAAGGCGCTCGCTCGGGGTGCTGTCTTTCCAGGGCTTGATATGCCCTGCCAGGAGCATGCGCTTGGCGCCGAACGACGCGGGGCTCAGGCCACAGAACACGCACCGACTGCCGCAGTTGGCCAGCACATGCACGGCGAACACATGCTGCCCGACCCGGGCCGCCGCTAGCAGAATCCGTTCGGTCTCCAATTCGGACCACGGGCTTTCGGCGGCATGCCGGGTGATCTGATCTCGCAGTTCAGCCTCCAGCACGGAGAGGTCGAGTTCCTCCTGGCCGAGCAGGGCCAACTCGCCCCCGTCCTCCAGTCCGATGAAGTCCGGCAAGCGGGCAGGGCCGATGCCCTCGGCGCGGGCAGCATGCAGCAGTACCCGGTAGATACGGCTGAAGCGCGCAGGGTCATCGCGGAGCAGAGCCCCGGCAAGAACATCCCATTTCCCGCCGTGGGAACGGGAACCGTCCAGGTTCGCCATCTTCGCCAGCACGCTGGACGGCGGCCGGGAGAACAGCCGCGCCAGGGACGGCACCGGCTCGGGTGCCTGATGCGCGGTTCCGCCGCCAAAGTGACGGTGATTGACCAGGAACGATGCAGCCAGGCACAGCAGCGTTTCAACTGGCGAGAAGACTACTTGCCTGCCGCCTGCAACGGGGCGGCGTGTCAGGAGCGCCCGGAACTGCTCCCGCGCCTGACTGACCGTGAGTTCCAGGTAATCCGTTAGGTCAGCCACGCCGCGAGGTTACTCCTGGGCAGCCACACCTGAGGAGACCCATCCATATGCCCCGACCTCGCCGCGCCACGGGACACGCTGCGATCCTGCACCCGCCCCGGGCAGCGATCAGTGCAGCGGGAACCGTAGGACAATCACCATGTGAGCCTGTTGCGGGTGGAACTGTTCCACGATGTTGAGGACGGAAACTGGCACCATCGCGTGCCGGCCCTGCACATCAACGGCGGCGGCACAGCAACGCGAGAAGAGGCCGAACGCGACTGCCTCGCGGCCATCGCCTTTGCTCTCCGAGGAGATCCCCGCGACTACGACGCCGGCGCGGAGATCCTTACCCTCAACGTAATCGTCACTCCGGCATCTGCCCAAGGCTCTCATTGAGCGCGAATACCTGGAATGGCACCTCGCCGAGACATTCCAAGTCTCCTGACCCCTGAGGGATTCAGCTTCGCTCGAACTGACCGCTCTTGACTCTGCACACGAAGGTCTCCCATTCCCAGGAGCTGAGCACCAGCATTGGGCCGCCAGGGTCCTTGGAGTCTCGCACCGCGACGACACCGGCAGGGTCAGGGCCCGCGCGAAATTAAGTTCCGGTATCCCGGGCGTGTCCTGGTTGGCCGGTTTCTGCGGCAGGTTCGGCGGTGATGGAGTAGTTCCAGTCGCCGTGGAAGTTGTGGCGGTGCAGGTGGCGGGCTTCCCATGCCTTCATTTCCTTGCCGGTGATCTTGATGCCCTTCTCGTAGGTGCTGGTGTCCAGGACCGCCCGGCCCGTCAGCCCGGTGCGGGTGGTGGCCGCTGCGATGGTCTCGATGACGACCTGGTGAGATTCCAGCGGCCGGGCCCGCCAGTTCATCGTGATGAAGCTGAACAGCCGGTGTTCAACCTTGTTCCATTTGCCCGTACCCGGCGGGAAGTGGGTGACGGTGATCTGCAGGCCGGTCCCGGCGGCCAGCTTGGTCTTCCACAGCCGGAGCCGCGACCCGTTGGACCCGCTGCGGCGCTGGCCGGCGCGGTGCTAGCCACGCTGGGCCTCGTTGTTCGCACGCTCCTGCTCGCCGTAGAGCGACAGGAACAGTTCCTCCAGCGAGGGCTCGCGGCTGAGCAGCGTCTCAGGATGACTGGCCGCGAGCACCGTCAGCAGATCGTCGATCGGCCCGCGGACCTGGCAGGTAAGGTGGTGGCCCGCGACCTGCACCGCGCTCACCCCGGCGACCCTGTCCACCGCCGGAGGCGGCGGGTCCCGGGACGAAGCCTCCACCGTCACCGCGGACAGGTGGCGCATCTGGGCGAGCGTGCCGATCTCGGCCAGCCGGCCCGCGCGGAGGATCGCGATCCGGTCGCACAGCGCCTCCGCCTCGGACAGCACGTGCGACGACAGGAACACCGACTGCCCGTTGTCCTTCGCCTCCAGCACGCTCTCCCGGAACGCCTGTTCCATCAGCGGGTCGAGGCCGGCCGTGGGCTCATCGCAGGTCGGCGCGGCTGGCCAGCGCGGCGATCAGGTTGATCTTCTGCCGGTTACCCTTCGAGTACGCCCGGACCCTCCTGGACGTATCAAAGTCGAACCGCTTCACCAGCAGGTCGCGGTAGGCCACATCGGTTTCGCCGTGCATCCTGCCAAGCAGGTGCAGCGTTTCGGCGCCGGTGAGCGACGGCCACAGGGTCGCCTCGCCCGGCACGTATGCGACCCGGGCATGCACCGCCACCTTCTCGGCCTGTGCGTCCAGGCCGAAGATCTCAGCCCGCCCGGCGGTCGGCTTGATCAGCCCGAGCAGCAGCCGGATCGTGGTGGTCTTGCCCGCGCCGTTCGGCCCGAGATAGCCAAGGACCTCACCTGCGTTCATTTCCAGGCTGAGGTCTTCCAGGCCGACGACCGCGCCGTAATGCTTGGTCAGGTGCTCGGTGCGCAAGACCGCTTGCGTAGCCTTCCCGCTGTTCTCCATGGTCCGCAGGCCCGCCTTCACATCTGTGCAGTCCTCGCCGGCGGTCTTTCCCGGCCCGCTGCGACGCTAACCGCAGCCTGGACCCCGGAGGCAGACCTCAAGGTCCCCGCGCGGCAGGGCAGAGGTCCTGAGCCAGGCAGCGGTCATGCCGGACCGTGACCATGAAATGAGTTCGGAGAATTCACACGCCGCCGCCCGCGAGAGCCCGGTACCCGGCTGCCATCGGCCCTGGCGACGGCCGCGGCAGCGGCCGGCCTCGCCGTCATCGGGCGGCGCCTGGTATCCCGGCGCTGTCCGGCCTCATCGATCACGGCGGGCAGAGCCGGCTGGCTGTCAGGCGAGACGGCGGCGGCGGACCCACCAGAAGCAGAACCCGGCCAGGGCCGGGGCGAGTGCGGCGAAGATGCCGGCGTGGAACAGGACGCTGTAGGTGGGGCTGTCTCCTCATCCTCCCCTTCGAGATGCGGGCGGACGTCCTCAGGCAGGTGCCCGCCCAAGGTCACGATCCCGTCGCTGAACGCTGGCACGGCGCCGGTCGGCTGCATACCGTGAGTGTCGCACCAGCCGGGCGCACGGCCCCCCATCCCTCCGCGGCCTGGTGCGGAATCAGCGGGGCATCGCCCCAGTTAGGTGCCAGCATGAGGATCGCGGTCATCGGGACAGGGAACATCGCTCCTTCGACCTGGCAGTGAGCATGTTCTCCGGGGCGCCGACGTAGCCACCCTCGGCAGACTTCATCATGCGCAACGCGATGGACGCGCAGGAGGTCGCCATCGGCTGGTGGTGGCCGGGGGACGCGCGTTATGGCAGGACGGCTTTCTACGCCTACGCGCACCCGGCACCGGAAGGCTTCGGCGGTACTGCCTTGTCCCCGCCGGCTGCGCGCTGGGACGCCGCGCTGGGGGAATATGTTCTCGACTGGGACGACATCCGCGCGTCCCCGGACCCGCATGCAGTGGCGCTGGAGTTCGCCCGCTCGGCGTTCCGGCACGCGTGCGTAGCGTGCGCGTGGGATCAGGCGCTCGCCGCAAGCGCCGACGGGATGCCGCCGCCTGTCACGTGACGAATGCGGAGGCGCCTCCGCGGCTGCCAGGCCAGCAGGCCGGGTTCTGCCCGTGCCGGTGATCAGCGCCTAATTGGGAGGCGGTCCGGGCAGGCTGCCATGCATGGCCTTCCTCCGCGTTGACACCTCGTCACTGCTTGCCACCACTGCGGTCGGAGTTGGTGGCGCTGCTGGCCGGGCTGCTGGCTGATGAGTGGATGCTGCCCACCGCCTGTCCGGGCTGGTCCGTGCACGGTGTCGCCTCCCACCTGCTGGGGGTGGAGCTGGGCAACGTGTCGGGACGGCGGGATCACTGGCGGCTGAACCCAGGCGAGGGCGAGGATGCCGACACCTGGCTCAATGCCTTCAACCGGCAGTGGGTCGGCGCGGCGCGTCAGCCCGCCGTTGCTCATGTCGAGGCGGACAGCACGCCAGCGGGCTGACCGGCTATCGCGCGGTCCAGGTAGAGCCATCTTTGCTGGCGAGTTCGCCGGTGGCTTGCAGGTAGGCCAGGACTGCGGTCACGCGGCGGTCGAAGCGCTTGGCGTCAGGAATCCGGAGCTTGCGGAAGATACTGGTGATGTGTCTCTCGACGGCCTTCTTCGACACGGTCAGGTGCCGGGCAATCTCGTTGTTGGCGTAACCACTTGCCATCCCCGCCAGGACGTCGAGTTCCCGGATTGAGAGCGCGTCGAGCGCCGAGGGCAGCCGGCGTCGCACGAGGGCATTCACGACCGAAGGGTCGAGAACGGTGTCGCCGGCATGGGCACCGTGGACGGCGCTCAGCAGGGTTTCGAGGTCGCCGACCCGGTCATCGAGCAGGTAGCCAACACCGGCGGCTCCGCTGCGCAAGAGTTCGAGGGCATACCCGTCGCCGGCTTCAGCGATGACCACGACGCCGATGTTCGGATGCTGAGTGCGCAGCTTCTGGGCGGCGCTCAGCGCCGTCTCGGCGTTGACCCGGGGGGTGCGGATGCCGACGATGAGCACATCAGGGCGGTAGTTGCGGGCGGCGGCGAGAGTTTCGGGATGGCTGTCGACCCGTGCGACCACCTCGATACCCCGAACACCGCTGAGCAGGCAGCCCAAGCCCTCCCGGGTCAGGAAGTTGTCGCTCGCGATCACGACGCGCAGCACGGTGGGGGGCTCGGGCATGGTAGGGCGCTCCCGGGTCGGACGGCACGGCAGTCCTCGCGTTCCCGGCAAGCGGCATCGGGTTGGTGTGGTGCCGGGACGCGCGTGGTCCCGACATTCTCACATCACGGAGGGCCGGCCCGTGCCCTGACGATCCGCGCTGAGGGCGTGCCCCTACGGGTCTGAGGGTGTGCCCTATTTGCGGGGGTTCAGGCCGGCCTTAGGCTGCCAGTCATGCCCGCTGAGATGGCCGTCACCGGGTTTCGCGTGCCCCGCCTGCCGTACGCTCCGGCGCGCAGCCGCCCGGGAGACCGATCCTGACCCGGCGTTCCCCCACGATCATCAACTGCCCTGGAGGAGCCGATATGGCCGTCAAACGAGCCATTAAGGCCAGCACCGCCGACGTCACCTTCACTCTTCCCGCAGACGTTCAAGCCGGCAGCGTGGCGTTGTGCGGGGAGTTCAGCGAGTGGCCGCCCGAGAACGTCAACCTCGAGCGTGACGGTGACGGCTCCTGGCGGGCCACCTTCGCTCTCGAGCCAGGCCACAGCTACCGCTACCGGTACTTGCCCGATGGCAGACGCTGGGAGAACGCCTGGCAGGCCGACGGCTATGTCCCCAGCCCGTTACGGCAGCGACGATCCGGTCATCGTCGTCGAATGACCGGCGCGCACCGAACACAGAGGTGCCATGGCCATTACCGTTAGCGCAGATCCGGTGCGCACGGCATTCGCCGCTACCTGCGCACACCCTGGCCGCCGCCGTGTTTGAGGACATTTACCCGGTGCACTGGACAGGCCAGCAGGCGGTCGTGGTGCTTCCTGAGCATATCGACCTGTCCAGCGCCGGCCAGATCCGTGAAGAGCTGCTGTCGGTCATCAACCGCGGCGCGGCCGCGCTGATCGTGGATATGACGGCGACGGTTTCGTGTGATTACGCTGGTGCGGATGCCCTGGTGCGCGTTTACCAGCGTGCCGTCGTCAGCGGCACGGAACTGCGGCTGGTGGTCACCGCCCAGATCGTGCGGCGTGTGCTTGGCCTCAGCGGCGTCGATCACCTGGTTTCCATCTACCCTTCCCTGGAGTCGTCGATGGCCGCGAGGGCGCCAGCGGCAGATGCCCCGCCCGCCTCGGCAGGCAAACCGGCCGGGCCGGGAACCGGTGAGAGGGCGCCACCCCGCGATGCCGTGCGGGCCGGGGGCCAGCAGCAGGCAGCCGGACCATCGAACGGACCAGCGGCGGCCGTCACCCGGGCCGTGCTGTTGAAACTGGTCGACGCTCTCCCCGATGGGGTGGCACTCGCAAACAGCGACGGCACGCTCGCGCTGGCCAGCAGGCGGATGGAGGAGATGTTCGGCTACGAGCACGACGAACTGCCCGGCCAGCCGGTCGAGCGCCTGATCCCACCCGACCTGCAGGCGGCCCACCGCCGCCACCGGGCCGCTTACGCGCAGGCACCCCATGCCCGGCTCATGGGCGCCGGGGCGCGGCTGGTCGGGCTGCGCAAAGACGGCACAACATTCCCGGCCGAGATCAGCCTCAGCCCGCTAGCGGCCGCGACCGGCCAGTTCACCCTTGCCGTGACCCGGGATGTCACCCAGGCCCGGCGGCAAGAAGATCTCGCAGATCTGGCCCGGGCTGCGGTCGCGGCAGAGCAGGCACACGGCCAGGAACTGCTCGAGAGGATCAGCACCCGCCTCCTCCACGTCGGGCTGAGCCTGCACGCTGCCATGGACCTGCCCACAGACATAGCCAGGCAGCACACCACAGAAGCCCTCGGGCATCTCGACGACATGATCCGCGAGATCCGCGCCGCCGCCTTCGCCGGCTGCACCTGCGGCATTTCACCCCCTCCCGGCCGAAAGCCAGGTCCCACGGAGGGGCCAGCCAGGCCCGGCACGGCCCCCATGCCGGAAAGGTGATGCTGAGGTGACTAATAACCCTATCCAGCGGGCGGGTGGCCGGTCTTTGCTCGGAGAGTGGGGCGGGATGGCGGGTTACCNNGCCCGATGTGGCTTTGGCGGGGCTGGGGTCCCGTCCGGTGACGCAGGCCAGGTGGCCGGTAACGTAGCAGCCTGCCGGGCCGCCTCAGGCAGCCGCCAGGCGGATAGGCGGGGCGCGGTCATGGACAGCGGCATCTTCATAACGCGGTAAAGGAGCGGGACGATGCGATACCGCAAGCTCATCTGGGTTGTTGTGCTGGGGCCGGCGCTTGGCGTGGTCTTGGTGGCGTGTGGCAGCAGCGGCACGACGGCGCCGAAGGCGGGCAGTTCACCG
>DPMS01000861.1 GCA_003541285.1 Actinomycetota bacterium | reverse complement strand
GTGGAGGCGGTGCCCATCGTCCTGCAGTGGCCGCACGACCTGGCCATGCCGCTCTCGGCGGCGACGCACTCCTCCTGGGTCATCCGGCCCGCGGCGAGTTCGGCCTCGAACCTCCACACCTGGGTGCCCGACCCGACATCGGCGCCCCGGTACTTGCCGTTCAGCATCGGGCCGCCCGTCACCATGATCGCCGGGAGGTCGGCGCTTGCCGCTGCCATCAGCATCGCCGGGGTCGTCTTGTCGCAGCCGGACAGCAGCACCACACCGTCGAGCGGGTTGGCCCGCAGCAGCTCCTCGACCTCCATGGCCATGAGGTTGCGGAACAGCATCGCGGTGGGCCGCATCAGGGTTTCGCCGAGCGACATGGTCGGGAATTCCAGCGGGAATCCGCCGGCCTGCCAGACCCCGCGCTTGACCGCTTCCGCTACCGCACGCAGGTGCACGTTGCAGGGGGTGAGCTCGGACCAGCTATTGGCGATGCCGATGACAGGCCGGCCGTCGAACACCTCCGGCGTGAACCCCTCGGCCCGCAGCCACGACCGGTAGATCATGCCGGCCCTTCCCTCGGCGGCGAACCAGGCCCCGCTGCGCGGCCCGCCCGTCTTCCCGGCATGGTCCCGTTCGGATGTCACCGTGCCCATCCCCCGCTCTGGGTAGGTCTCAGCTTACGGCCGCGCCAATCGCGTCCGCTGTCGGGTTCCAGCGCATCGGCGACCACCTCGAATGCCATACCCGGCACCCACCTGCGTAAGCTGTTTATCAGACAAATATTAGAGTTCCCATCGCGCTCAGGCAATGTGCGTGCCTGCCGCAGCAGCCGGCCGCCTGCCGTCACACGGGCACCGGGATGCCTGTGCTCTGTGTGCCGACGACCACGACCGGGCAGGGCGGGTGACGAAGGCACGCGCGCGCTACTGGGCCGATCCTGTCTTGTGCGGCACCAACTGCGCCGCCGAGTACCAGCAGTTCGGCGCCTGCTGCCCGGTCAAGCAGCACCCGGGCGGCCAGGCCCTCGGTCACCTCCACCGTGACGGTGATGGAAGGCGCTGGCCCGAGTACCGTCCGCACGGCATCGGCCAGCCGGGCAGCGGCCATGACGCGGTCCTCGTCTTTTGTGGGGAGGTGGCGGTGTGACACGTACGGCGCCACCCACCTTCCGGTAGGTTCACAGGCGCACACGACCTGCAGTGTGACACCACGAAGCCCTGCCTCGCCTGCTGCCCACCGCAGCGCAGCTAGCGAGGCACGCGAAGAATCCACGCCGACCACGATGCGTGGCTGCCCCGGAACACCATTCACCGCGGCACCCCCTTTTGCCGCAACTTCAGTATCGCGCTGCGCCTGGCACCAGGAAAAGGGGAGAAAGTCCCGTTCAGCCAGCCCCGCCCCGCCCAGGCCAGGCCTGGTTCATGAGCCGCGCCAGGTAGTCCGGGCGTTCCCGGCAGCAGCGGCAGCGATCGAACCTGTCAGCCGATCCCGCCGCCAATTGCGTCTCAGTGAAAGCGGCACCTGCCATGCCCGGGTCCGTCAGCTCATCACCTGCCGGATTGGGGAGCGAGTAGCAGGACGAAAGAGCGCTGCCTGACTGTCAGGTGGCCGTTTGCGCCGATCTGTGCCTGGTCAGCCGAGCCGGCCGACGTGCCCGAACTGACCATGCCGGGTGCGCCGGTCGTGTCACTGACGCCTGTCGGCTGGCACCATGCTGGGTCGGCGGGCAGATCGAAGCTGTTCACCTCTGTGCGCCAGGAGCATTGCTTTCCTACCTCAGGGATGGTGAAGGTGACCGGCCGCGGCGATCCGTTGACCAGGATGAGCACGTCGTCGTCGAGCATGGGCCGGCCATGTGCGTCGAGGTCTGGTGCGACCGTGCCGTCGACGTAGACGGCGATGGATTTCCTGCCCGGCGATTGCCAGTCGGAGACGGTCATCGGGCGGCCCTTCGGCGTGTACCAGACGACGTAGCCGGGATCGGCCAGGTAGCGACCACGGCGCAGCACCGGGTGCGCCCGGCGCACGGCGATTACCCGGCGGGTGTAGGCGGTAAGGCCGGCGTCGGCGGCGTCCCAGTCGAACCAGGACACCGGGTTGTCCTGGCAGTAGGCGTTATTGTTGCCGCCCTGGGTGCGGCCGAGTTCGTCGCCGCCCAGAATCATCGGCACCCCGCGGGACAGCAACAGCGTGCCGAGCAACGCGCGTGACTGCCGGGCGCGCAGCGCGAGGATCTGCGGGTCGTCGCTTGGGCCTTCCACGCCGCAGTTCCACGACCTGTTGTCGCTGGCTCCGTCCCGGTTGCGCTCACCGTTGGCCCGGTTGCGCTTACGGTTGTAGGAGACCAGGTCGCGCAGGGTAAACCCGTCGTGTGCGGTGATGAAATTGACCGACGCACTTGGCCGGCGGCGGGCAGCGCCGTACAGGTCGGAGGACCCGGCAATCCGGGTGGCGAAGTCGGGCAGCACCCGCTTGCTGCCGCGCCAGAAGTCGCGGACGGTGTCGCGATAACGGCCGTTCCACTCGCTCCACAGAGCCGGGAACCGGCCCACGCTGTAGCTGTCAGGCTGGCCCACGTCCCACGGCTCGGCGATGAGCTTGACCTGGGAGATGACCGGATCCTGCGCGACGATGTCGAAAAACGCGGCCAGCCGGTCAAAATCACCCCGCTCCCGGGCGAGCGTGGTGGCCAGGTCGAAACGGAAGCCGTCCACATGCATCACGCTGACCCAGTAACGCAGCGAGTCGGTGATCATGCGCAGGCATGCCGGGTTGTCGGCATTGACCGAGTTGCCCGTGCCCGTGGTGTCGACGTAACGGCGCAGGTCGCCGGGCACGAGCCGGTAGTAACCCGGGTTGTCCAGCCCGCGGAAACACAGCGTCGGGCCCAGATGGCCGCCCTCGGCTGTGTGGTTGAACACCACATCAAGCAGCACTTCCAGCCCAGCCGCGTGCAGCGCCTGGACCATCGCCTGGAACTCCGCGACCTGCCCGCCCGCACGGCCAGCCCGCACCGCCGCGGAGTAGCCGTCATGCGGGGCAAAAAAGCCGATGGTGTTATAGCCCCAGTAGTTGGCCAGGCCACGCTTAGCCAGATCCCCCGGGGTGATGAACTGGTGGACGGGCAGCAACTCGACCGCAGTCACCCCAAGTCCAGCCAGGTATTCCACCACCGGCGCGCACGCCAGCCCCGCATACGTTCCCCGCAACTCCGGCGGCACGTCACGGCGGGTCTGAGTGAACCCCTTGACGTGGAGTTCATAGATGATCGTGTCGCGGTACGGCGTGCTGGGCTGCCGGTGGGCACCCCACGCGAATGACGGGTCAGCAACCAGCGACCGCGGCACCGACGGCGCCGAATCCAGGTCGCTTCGCCCATCGGGGTCACCGGGCGGATAGCCCAGCAGGCTCTTCCCCCACACCAGCCGGCCCGCTGTCGCCTTGGCATACGGGTCAAGCAGCAGCTTCGCCGGGTTGCACCGCAGCCCGCGCGCAGGATCATACGGCCCGGTCACCCGGTAGCCATACCGCTGGCCGCTGCTGACCCCAGGCACAAACCCATGCCAGACGCCGTCATCAAATTCCGGCAGCGGCAGACGGGTTTCCGCGCCGCCCGCATCGAACAGGCACAGCACCACCTGCTCGGCTATCTCCGATACCACCGCGAAATTAGCCCCGGCCTCACCGGGCGTAGCACCCAACGGCCACGGGCTGCCCGGCCAGACCTCCATGCCAGCTCCCGTACATCCCATGCCACCTACGGCGACCGCTGCCAGCGCCAGCCGCGCCCCGAAGGTTCCGCTGCCACCGGATCCGCGACCTCCTCGCGCCCATCAGCGCCCGCAAGAACTGTCGTTTCTCCCACCGTGCCCCAATTTCCCGTTTCCCCTGTTCACTGTCCTCAATCCTGCCCTCCCTCCCCGGGCCTGACTGTCCTTGGCTTCGGTGACGACCTGCCATCACCGGGCACGGCATCGTGGTCCGCCGCCTGCTCGATCCCGACCCGGCTCGTTCCTTCTGGACAGCCGGCGCCCCGTGGGTGGAGTGCTGCCCAGCGGGGTCATCGTCGCTTCGTGGCCAGCCGCCCGTCCGACAGGGCGGCCAGGTCCACCTGGTCGAGGGTGGTGACCACGATGTCGGCTCCGGCGGCGGACAGCAGGTCAGCGTCGTGTGCCCGTGCGATGCCGATCGCGGCCATGCCGCCGGCCTTGGCCGCCTCGACCCCCGCGGCGGCGTCCTCCAGGACGATCGCGGCCGCAGGCGCGGCCCCGAGCTCGTAGGCCGCGGTGAGGAACATCTGGGGGTGGGGCTTGCCGTGGGTGAAGTCCCGGCCCGAAACGTCGGCGTCGAAGAAGTCCAGCAGCGTCAGGCCCGGCCGCACAGACGGCGAGAAGATGCCGTGCTCGCGGGCGAAGGTGTCCAGCCGGATCTTGCGCAAGAACAGTGCCGCGTTCTTCGACGACGACGCGGCCGCCGTGCGAATCCCGGCGTCCTTGACAGCGATGATGAACCGCAGCGCATCGGGATAGGCGGTGAAGTCGCCGGCCTCGATGAGCCGGACCACCATCGCCTGCTTGCGCGCGGCGTACTGCCCGGCACGAGTATCGGCATCGGGCACCCCGAAGTACTCCAGGGCCGCCCGCGCGCCGCTCATCCGCGGCTTACCCGACATCTGCTCCTGGTAGACCTGCGGTGTAAACGCCCCGGGCGACCAGCTCGTCTGGCCGCGGATGCCGCCCCACTCGCCCTCCATCAGCTCGCGCAGCGACTCACGCCACGCCTTCTGGTGGGGCGAGTCGACGAGCACGCCGTCGACATCGAAGATCGCTCCCTGGAACCGTGCCGGCACGGGTCCTCCTGTTGGCCCTGGGCCGGCGCACAGCCAGCTATCGCTTCAGCGCGCGCCGACCTCCACAGCATGCCGGGATTGACCCGCTCGGGGTAGCGGCCAGGACCCGGTCCCACAGTTCTCACGCGCCCAGACGCCGTCTTGTCAACGATCCGGGCGAAGCCGCGGAAGTACTTAGCGCGATCGTTATACGCAGCCATGGCTGCAAAGAAACTGGCACGTGAGTCTTTCGGGTGAATATAGCGTATCCACGCCGAGGGCCCGGTCACCTCCCGCGACGAAGGTGGCCGTCTCTCTTGAGCAAACGCTCAGCTTCCGCTTGGATGCTGGCATCCGAGCACGCATCTCACTCGCCGGGCGGGAGCGGACTTGTCACCCGCTGCCCTGGGTTTGACCTGCTTTCCGGAAGCGGGATCGCAGCTGTCGGGTCACCAAGGATTACCGTACTCGCGCGATCGTGCGAGGTGACCCGGCTGTAGACAAGCATGTCGAGTGATTGTTTCGCTGCTGCTCCGATCGTCGCGTTGTAGTTCGTCCGCGCCGCTACGTAGCCCTGCAATAGTGACCCTATAGCCGGGTAATAGGCGCTCAACGCCATTCCGACAGGCTGGCCGCTGCATAGTCGGGTGTAGATCACCGTTATGAGGTCACTTGTCAGCAATTGCCGGTTCGGTGGGAAGCTGAGTGTCCAGTCGAATGTCGGCTCCACGTGGCCGATGAACGCGCGCAGGGGTTTTGCTGCCCCGAGCAGTGCTCGGGGCAGTGGCGACGTCATGGCACCGACCTTCGTGATAGCCGTCAGTGTCTCATCCAGGAGGGTGCCGGGCTCGAATAGCCCCGCGTATGCGGACGGGCTGTCTGCGCCGGCCGAGCAACATGCCTGCGCGAACCAGATAGCTCCATCCGGCTGCCAGTGGGCGAGCAGATCATTTGGCGATATGGCGCCATGCGTCTGATCGACCAGAAGTCCGAGGCTGCCCCTCATCGCGTCGACATCGGTCAGCGGGCCGGTCATGCCGTGGCTGCTGGTGACGACGAGGGCCGGCCGATTGGCGGCAAGTGCATCGCACAACGCAGCCATAGTCGCGATCTGGGACGAACCGTCGACGAAAGTCGCAGATGTCATCTCCTTGTCGGCGCTCAGCGCCGTGAAGATCGGGGACGCGACCGAGTCGCGCATCAGGGCGGTGATGTCGCCTGCTCCGTGATTGACAGCCCAGACGACCGGGCTGGAGTACGCGGCACCGGCATCGGGCCAGCCACCCATCAGCGCGGTGACGTAGTTAGCGAGGGCGTCACCGACGAGGTCGAGACGTCCGGCGCACCGCACCGGGTTCAATGCGAACTGCACGTGCCACGGCACGTCGACGGGCGCCGCATAGATCAACAGGTACTTTGGCAATTCCCGCGGACCTGAGCCCAGAGGCGACGCGGCAGTGAGCAGGTCGCCACTGCCGCCGTAGTCACGCAGCGTCCAGTCGGCGAACTTCGCACCTGCGCGGTATCGCAGCACCTTCCCGTGACGTGCGGCGACGAGCGCCTGGACCGGTTCCGGAGCGTCCCCGGCGCCGGCGAGCTGCTCGGCGGTGAGCCCGGGCGGCTCTGGAAGGATCAGTCCCCAGCCGACCCGCGGGTCCTGCCAGTTCGCTGGGTGGGGTGGGTCCGGCCGCATGGTTGGCTGGCCATATTTCGGCGTCGCGAGCGCCCACGCACGGTAATCGGCCGCGAACCGCCCGGTGGCCGCGGCCTCACCGGTGTAGGCGTCGATCGCGACGGTGCTGCTCGCGACGAGTTCGGGAATCTTCACTGCGTCGCCGGCGGGACGAGGCCTGGGGCCGGCAAGGCGAGGCCTATCTGCTGCGCAAGCTGTTCGATCCGCGCTGCGGCCTCCGCCTTCAGGTCGGCAGCTTGATCTGGCGGCAACGAGGTGAGCAGCGCCCGGAGCGCCTCGATTTCGAGGCGTGCCACGCGAGCGGCTGTTTTCCCCGAGGGGGGTACAGGTAGCGGCGGAGGCGCCACTGCGTCGGAAGGCGCAGGCGCGGGCGGCCGCTCCACCCGCAGCTGGAACACATCGGGACGGACATAGACGACCGGCATCGTCCACTCCTTGGTCGACGCCGCGGCCTCGCTCAGCACCATCCCGTCGTAGATCCGCGCAAGCTTGTCACGCGCGGCAACGACCAGGCGTGCCCAGTCAAGCGGCTGCTGTCCGGCATCGCCACTCCGGGCGGCGATGTCGGCGAGCAGCTTCGAATACAGCGTCTGCGTCAGCAGATTCGCGGTATCACTCACGACGGGCTCTCGCATGCCGACGACTGCCGCCGCAATGCCTTGCAGTGCGACGCCGAGCGTGAGCGACTGCGAATCTGCCGCAGCACCGACTGCCGCGCCTTCGCAGCAGTTCAGCACGACCAACCACGGCAGGTCGTCGGTGTTGCGGGTGAACCCGTGAAAATCACGTGCCTCCGCCAGCAATCCGCTCGTCGGCGTGGGCACCTCCCAGTCCGACTTAAGCGCCAGACTGACGTGCGGGGTGCCCTCGATCGAGCCGTGGCAAAACAGGTGCAGAACGTGCGGCCTGAAATCCGAAACTATCGTCTGCAACGCTGAGAGCTCGGCCGGCATCAGCTTGACCGCCGCCACCTCAGGCGCGGTCCCGGCCGTGATCTCGTCCTGCAGGTCGCTGATGAGCTGCTCCTCGCTGGCGATCACCAGCAATCGCGCAAAGTCCCTGCCTGCCTGCTGAACAGCTTGCCGGAGTGCAGCAAGTTCACCCACGGCGGAGATGCCGAGGCAGGACAGCACGGCGGCGATCCGCAGCGGCGGGGTGAGCGTGTAGAAGGTAGGGGGTTCGGCGGCGGGCTCTACGATGCGAGCCAGCGCCCACCGCTCATCCAGGCCCAGGTAGTCGCCGTTCGGCGAGCACAGCGCCTCCCAGGGCAGAGCTTCGGCACCGGCGGATGTGGCGATCTCGACGTACACGGGATATCGGCTGCCGGCGGCGGTCTGCAACGCGGTCTGCAGGTACTGCTGAACATCCGGATGTGCCCAGACCGCCGCGAACAGCTTACCGCCCGCGAGCTTGATCGAGTCTTCGGCGAGCACCGCCGCCTTCAGCGCGGCGAATGCAGGATCGCCGGCCTGACAGGTGAAGGGCATGGCGCGACTGCCGAATACCGGCGGCTCCTCAAGGGAGATGGAGAGGAACGGTTCCCCGTTGGGAGCCACCGAACTGCCGAGCTGGAAGACGATGCGGTTCATGACTCGCCTCCGCCGGTGCCGCCCGGATAGGCGCGGTCCACGTGCCGCTCCACGAGATCGGCGACATTGCGAAGTGCGGTCACCGCTGCCGGATCCGCTGTCTGTTCCAGCGAGTCGGGCAGCCAGCGGACCTGCTGCATCTCGAGTGCGCGCGAGGCCGACGCCACCCACGCCTGGGTGTTGCGCCCGGAGAGGGCGTCAAGAGTCGCCGGCCCGATGAATGCCGAGCTGCCATCGGCGTTCAGATGCAGGTCTGTCTGGTCCTCATGGGGGAACTCGACGAATGCCGGGTGCACCCAGCAGGTGACCGACGGCAACGGACGGTCGAGAACGCCCTCCCGGGCGACGACCGTCCGCAGGCACAGGCCGAACTCCTCGCCAGAGGCGTCGAGGTTCGCATCGTGGGTCATCGCGATGCCGGGGCGCACCATTGCAACGGCGTCGGCCAGCTCGCGGAGCCCCGCCTCGCTGAAGTTCATCGGCGGCCCGGTGAGCACGAGTCCCCAGGCGCCGACCTGCGACAGGAATGCATTGACTTCGGCGGCGCTTATGAAGCGTGAGGTCCGCTGGTCGATGTTCTCGGTCGGCGCGGTCGCGACTGCGACGGCACCGCGATCACCGAAGAGGTAGCCGTGCGTGACGAAGTGCACGAAGTCGAGCGGACGGCCCTGCAAAGCGTCGCGCATCCACAGCAGCCACGGGTTCGAAAGGCGCGCTGAGACGCCGATACTGATGGTCCGCCGGGGCCGTTCGTACGATGACGCCGTTGCCGGGTCGTAGACGATGACCCGGTCGCCGTGGGGCGCGAAGGCTTCGTCCAAAGCCGGGTATGCCTCCGCGTCGGTGAAGAGGTGCAGCGTCACGTCGTGGCCGGTGCTTCTCAGGTACTGGTCGGCTAGCACACGGACGATCGAGGGTGCGATGAAGGACGCCTTGGCGACCGGCGCGCTTGCACAGATCGCCACCTCCAAGTTCTGACCCGGCGCCTGGGGCCGGACCAGGTGGTTGGGCAGCCGGAACAAGTTCCGTCCGAGTGGTTCGAGCAGGCGTTCCCACGGCATCACATACAGGCAGCCGCGCGGGCTGGGGAACTCCAGCCAGAGCGCGTTCTCCGGGGGCATCGGACTCGGCCCGAGCCCTGGCACGGACACCTGCAGCCTCGCGAGGACGTCGGGGGGTACGCGTAGCGTGTGGTCGGCGACCGGCCGCATGCCGACGAGTGTGTCCGGCAGGCCCAGATCGCGAAGGCTGCACCGGGCGACCTCGCTGGGCGTGTCTCGGCCTCGCACCAGCTGGAAGACCGCCTGCGTGAAGTCCGTGCGCGCCGGATCCAGCAAGATCCGTAGCGTCGGCAGATCCAGATCGGATCGAATCTGGGCGGCCATCGCGTCATCCCCTCACCTGACTCAGCAGTGCCCACGCGGTTTGGGGAGTCTCGACCGCGCCATGTCCTGAGATAAAGCGCGTGCCGTCCACCGCGATGATCCGACGATCGACGGCGAGCGGGTATGGCTCGCCTTCCGCGGGCATTTCGATCCAATCGGCTTCGACTCCTTGCGGTCCGAAGCCGCCGAGCGCCGCGAACTTCGACGGCGGCTGCCCCGCGATCTGTGCTTCGGCGAGGTCAGATTTCCGCCGAACCGCCAGGTGGAAGAAGCGCGTCAGCGGAACGTCGTTGCGTGAGTACGTCGTGACGATCGGTTCACGGACACGATCAAGTGCGGGACGATAGCCACCTACGTGACCGTCGAGGCCGGCGGTGAACGCGTAGCACGACAACGCCGGCTGCAGAAGCAGCACTGAGTCGACGATCCGGCTCGGCGCCGGTCCATTGCACAGCGCCGAAAGCACCACCTTCGCGCCGTACGAGTGCCCGGCGAGTGAAATCCGGGCACCCGGGCACCCGTCGGCGATTTCCCGCAGCATACGGGCAACCCCGTTGCCGCCGACCCGCCCGGCCCGGTCCTTCATCAGCAGCACTGTCGTCAGTCTGATGCCATCACGGATAAGCGTAAGCGGATTCCACCCTGCTGCTTCGGGAGCCACCCTTTCGGCGGCGGGGACGTCATCGTCGATGAATCCTCCAGGAGGTCCGGCCGGCTCCCCGCCGTGGGTGGATGCGGCCCGCCATGCTTCCAGCAAATCGCCAGGCGACGTGGTGGGTTCACCCGTTTCGATCTCGTCCTCTTCACCGGTCAGCAGGGGCGCGAGGATTGTCGCGAGTTCAGCAGCTTCGCTTTCTCCAGCGTCCGGATCGGAGGCGATCGCCAGGAAACGGGCGCGAGCGTGGGGTTCCAACGCGTCGCCGAGAGTCGCGACGTCCGGGTCGGCGAGGCCGGCCGCGCCGGCGATGGCCGGAGCTCGCTCCCAGGGCGCGACCAGTGCGGCGCTGGGCCAGAACACCCCAGCGCATACCGGCTGGAAGGCGCGATCGGGAGGATTCCAGTCCGCCTGCCGGACTTCGATGAACCGGCTGATGAACCGGTCGTATCGTTCCGTTGCGGCGCGCCAATCGTTGTTCCAGCCGTGCGAGAAGAGGAAGAGGTCCGTCTTCTGCGCCTCAATCATTCGCTCGAGCGCCGTCGGTGAGGTGCACTCGCCGCGCTCGTCGAACTTGATGACGAAGAAGGGCACGTCGCCGAGGGCGGTGGACAGCGTCTTCCACGGGATGTCATCTGGTTCGCTCACTGCCCCCCCAGGGAGTTGCGAGTATCCGGTTGCGGTGCTTCTGTCCCGGCAGTCCCTTTCACGGGCGGCAGCGTGTCGGCTTTCACCCGATTACAGCAATGCCGATATGAAGTCAGCGACACGATC
>DPMS01000192.1 GCA_003541285.1 Actinomycetota bacterium | reverse complement strand
ATCCCGACCAACGTCATCTCCATCACCGACGGGCAGATCTTCCTGGAGACCGACCTGTTCAACTCCGGTGTCCGGCCTGCCATCAACGTCGGCCGGTCGGTGTCCCGGGTGGGTGGCGACGCGCAGATCAAGGCCATGAAGAAGGTAGCGGGCGGGCTCAAGCTGGCCCTGTCGCAGTACCGGGACCTGGAGGCCTTCGCAGCCTTCGCCTCCGACCTCGACGCGGTCTCCCGCGCCCAGCTGGACCGGGGTGCCAGGCTGGTGGAACTTCTCAAGCAGCCGCAGTACAGCCCGCTGCCGGTGGAGCGGCAGGTGGTCTCGGTCTGGGCCGGCACCTCCGGCTACCTCGACGACGTGCCGGTCGATGACGTCCGCCGGTTCGAGGACGAGTTCCTGGATGCGATCGGCCGCCAGCGGGCGGGCGTCTACGACGCGATCCGGGAGACCGGCGAGCTGTCCGAGGACACCGCGAGCGCGCTCAAGGACGCCATCGAGGAGTTCCGGCGCGGCTTCGAGGTCAGCGGCGGGGAGATGCTGGTCAAGGAGGAGCCGGCCGAGCCCATCGAGGAGGAGAGGGTCGGCCACGAGAAGGTGACCAAGTACGTCCAGCCGCCGGCCCCGCAGGGTTAGGGCCGGGGAGGGCAGAGAGCATGGGAGCACAGCTTCGCGCGGTCAGGCAGCGGATCCGGTCGATCCAGTCCACTGCCAAGATCACCCGTGCCCAGGAACTGATCGCCGCGTCACGGATCATCAAGGCCCAGCAGCGGGTGCGGGCCTCCGCGCCCTACGCCAGGGAGCTCCAGCTCGCGGTGGAGGCGGTGGTGAGCCGCTCCGCGCAGATCGACCACCCGCTGGTGCGCGAGCCCGAGCACAGCGACCGGGCAGCGGTGCTCGTGCTGACCAGCGACCGCGGCTTCTGCGGTGGCTTCAACGCCAATGTGCTGCGCGAAACGCAGCGCCTGCGGGCGCTGATGGATGAGCAGGGCGTCGGGGTCGCCACCTATGTGGCCGGGGTCAAGGGCATCACCTGGCACAGGTTCCGTGGCCGGGAACTCGCTGGTGAGTGGCGCGGCTTCTCCGACAGCCCCACCCAGGACTGGGCGCGCCGGATCGCGCAGACTCTGCTGGCGGAGTTCGCCCGGCCGGCTGCCGAAGGCGGATCCGACGAGATCCACCTCGTCTACACCGAGTTCGTGTCCATGCTCACCCAGCGGCCGGTGGTCCGCCGGATCCTGCCGCTGGAAATCGAGGAGGTCGAAGCGGAGCCCCCCAGCGCTCCCTTCCCGCTGTACGAATTCGAGCCGTCACCGGAAGTCGTGCTGAATGAGCTTCTTCCGTGGTACGTGGAGAACAGGATCTATCACGCGCTGCTGGAGAGCGCTGCGGCGGAGATCGCCGCGCGCAGGCGTGCGATGAAGTCGGCCACCGACAACGCCAGCGACCTGCTTGAGCAGTTCACCCGCGAGGCCAACAAGGCTCGCCAGGCGGAGATCACCCAGGAAATCAGCGAGATCGTCGGGGGCGCCAACGCGCTGGCCGAGTCGATCGCAGGGAACGAGTGAGGGTCACCATGACCGCAACCGTAGAGAACGCCACCGCCGACGGCGGGAAGGCCACTGCCGACCAGGTCGGCCGGGTCGCCCGGATCATCGGCCCGGTGGTCGACGTGGAGTTCGCCACCGAGCAGATGCCCGACATCTACAACGCGCTGCATGTGGATGTCACGCTGGGCGAGGAGGTCAAGACGCTGACCCTGGAAGTCGCCCAGCACATCGGCGAGAACATGGTCCGGGCGATCTCCATGCAGCCGACCGACGGGCTGGTGCGCGGCGCGAGCGTGACCGACACCGGCAGCGCCATCTCGGTGCCGGTCGGCGACGTGACCAAGGGCCACGTCTTCAACGTCCTCGGTGAATCCCTGGACGTGCCCACCGCGTCCCTGCAGGTCAAGGAGCGCTGGGGGATCCACCGGGATGCTCCCGCGTTCGACAAGCTGGAGCCGAGGACGGAGATCCTGGAGACCGGGATCAAGGTCCTCGACCTGCTCACCCCCTACGTCAAAGGCGGCAAGATCGGCCTGTTCGGCGGGGCCGGGGTGGGCAAGACCGTGCTCATCCAGGAGATGATCACCCGGGTGGCCAAGAACTTCGGCGGCGTCTCGGTGTTCGCCGGCGTCGGTGAGCGCACCCGTGAGGGCAACGACCTGTTCATCGAGATGACCGAGTCGAACGTCATCAAGGACACGGCGCTGGTCTTCGGCCAGATGGACGAGCCCCCGGGCACGCGGCTGCGGGTCGGCCTGGCCGCGCTGACGATGGCCGAGTACTTCCGTGACGTGCAGGGCCAGGACGTGCTGCTGTTCATCGACAACATCTTCCGGTTCACCCAGGCGGGCTCGGAGGTGTCCACCCTGCTCGGGCGGATGCCCTCGGCGGTGGGCTACCAGCCCACCCTCGCCGACGAGATGGGCCAGCTGCAGGAGCGGATCACCTCCACCCGCGGCCACTCGATCACCTCGATGCAGGCGATCTACGTGCCCGCCGACGACATCACCGACCCGGCCCCGCACACCACGTTCGCGCACCTGGACGCGACCACCGTGCTGGACCGGGGAATCACCGAGAAGGGCATCTTCCCGGCGGTGGACCCGCTCGACTCCACCTCCCGGATCCTGGACGCCAACTACGTCGGCCAGGAGCACTACGACGTCGCCCGTGAGGTGCAGCGGATCCTGCAG
>DPMS01000185.1 GCA_003541285.1 Actinomycetota bacterium | reverse complement strand
GTTGGTCAGCGCCTCCTGGACGATGCGGTAGACCGACACGTCCACGGCCGCAGGCAGCGCCGTGTGGTCACCGTCGATGACCAGGTTCACCGGCAGCCCGGCTGCGCGGACAGTGCCAGCCAGCGCGTCAAGCCCGCTGATGCCCGGCTGCGGGGCGAGCCCGGTCTCCTCGTCGGTGTCGCGCAGGACGCCGAGCAGGCGGCGGGTTTCGGCCAGCGCCTGCCGTCCGCTGTGCTCGATCTTCTCCAGGGCCGCCTCGGCGGCCTTCCCCGATGCCCGGGCGCCGGCCGCCTGCAGCACGACCACGCTGAGGTGATGGGCGACGATGTCGTGCAGTTCCCGGGCGATCCGGGCGCGCTCGGCGGCTGCGGCCTGCTCGGCCTGCCGCTGCAGCGCCGCGTTACGTTCGGCCAGCGCCGCGGACCGCCTGCGGGCGCGCACGAGCACGCCGGCCAGCCAGAAGGCCAGGATCGGGATGAAGGAGAGGCCCATGCCGACGCCGCCCAGACGGCTGATCAGGGCCATGACAGGGGCGGTGACGGCCAGGCCAGCGGCCGCGCGGCGCAGGCTGGCGTGCGCGCCCAGCGAGTAGCCGCCGGCGAACAGGACGAATATCAGGCCCAGGCCCTGCGGCGGGTGCCTGGTGATCAGGTCCTGCAGCGCTACGCCCGCCCATATCCCTACCCACATCAGCAGCGGCGCACGGCGGCGCAGCGCCAGCGCAGCGCCCATGAGCAGGGGCAGCAGCGCCCGCAGCCACGGCGGCCCGGCGATCGTGGTCCCGGCCAGGCCGGCCGGGTCCCACGCAGCGACGGCGGTCAGCCCGGCCCCGGCGATCGCTATCCCGGCATCGGCGACCATGCCCGGGTCACCGCCCGCCAAGCGCCGAACCGCCTGCATACACCGAACGTAACGCCTAGCCAGGCCATGTGCATCAGCCGCGAGGCTGCCTGCATTCATCCCTGCGGATGAACCGGTTCGATTCGAGCGGACGCAGACAAACGGGCCGATGGTCAGAGACCGTGGCACCAGCCAACGACCCAGCCAGGAAGAGACACATGACCACTGTTTCGGACTATGGCGACAGCCCGCATCCGCGTGCCGGGCAGCCCGCTCCGCAGGCTGGCGACTGGGCTGTCGAGGTGCACGGGCTCACCAAGCGCTTTGGCACCCAGGCCGCCGTCGACAGCGTGGACCTGCTCGTACCGCGGGGCTCGGCGTTCGGCTACCTAGGGCCGAACGGGGCAGGCAAGACCACGCTGATCCGGGTCCTGCTCGGCCTGACCAGAGCCGACAGCGGCACGATGTCGCTGCTCGGCGTCCCCGTCCCCGCCCAGCGCGGCCGCGCCCTGGCCCGGGTGGGCGCGATCGTCGACGAGCCCCGGTTCCACGGCCACCTGACCGGACGGGAGAACCTGAAGATACTGGCCGCCGCCAGGGGAGGCGGCGCCGAGACGCAGATCGGCCCGGCGCTCGACCGGACACGGCTGACCCAGCGCTCCGGCGACAAGGTCTCCGCCTATTCCATGGGCATGCGCCAGCGCCTGGGCCTGGCCGCCTGCCTGCTGGCCGACCCGCAACTGCTCATCCTCGACGAGCCCATGAACGGCCTGGACCCGGCCGGCATCCACGAGATGCGGGACATGCTCCGCGGCCTGACCGGTGAGGGACGGACGGTCCTGCTGTCCTCGCACCTGCTGGCCGAGGTGGAACGCACCTGCGACCAGGTGGCCATCGTCGACCACGGCAAGGTCATCCACCAGGGCCCCATCGCCGAGCTGACAGAAGGGGCCAGCGTTGCCGTCGAGGTCCAGTGCTCCGACCCGCCCGCGGCGGCACGCGCCCTCGGCCAGCCCGCGATCGCATCCCGCATCGCCGTCAGCGAGGACGGATTGACCGTCACGCTGGCCGCAGGTCCGGCGCGCGAGCAGACAGCCGAGATCAACCGCCGCCTGGTCGGGGCCGGGATCTCCGTCTACGGCCTCCGCCACGCGCACGCCAGGCTGGAGGACTGGTTCCTGTCCGTGACAAGCCGCTTCGGAGGAGAACAGTGACCCAGCACAGCCTCGCCACCGGCGGGCGCAGCTCATGGATGCCCACCTGGCCCCTGATCAGCGCCAAGCTCCTGGAACTACGCAAACGCCGCGTCCTCACGACAGTCACGGTGGCGTTCACCATAGCCCTGCCCGTCATCTTCTACGGCATCCGGCTGATTTACCACCTGAGCGACCCGGCTCGCTACGCGCCGGCCGGCGCCCCGGACGCTTTCGCGACCGCCGGCACCCTGATGGACGAGTTCGGGTTCATCGTCGCCGCGACGCTCGGCGCCACCGCCGGGACGGCTGACCTGACCGACGGCATGTTCCGCCACCTCGTGATCACCGGCCGGTCCCGGCTCGCCCTCTACCTGGCCCGTATCCCGGCCGGGCTGTCCATCCTGCTCTCGCTGGCCGCCGCCGGCTTCACCGTGGCATGCCTGGTGACCGCGTTCCTCGGCAGCCCGCTGCCCGCCGGCGTGGTCACCCCGTCGCCGGGTGCCATGGCCGGTGCCGGGCTGTGGCTCGAGCTCGACCTGGTCATCGGGTTCACGGTCGGGCTTGGCCTCGGCTCGCTCATGGGCCAGCGGACCGTGCCGGTCATCCTTCTCATCGTGCTGGAGATCATCATCACCCCGGCACTGGCCGACCACCCGCTGCCCCACTTCATCACCGGCGAGCGCCTCGTCGTCGGCGTCGCCATGGACCAGCTGAAACCGGCCGCGCTGGCCGGAGGCACCACGATCGGGCCAGGCGGCGGCCCGCGCGAGCTGCACATACCGCCCATGCCCACCTGGGCCATGATCACCGTCATCGCCGGCTGGATCATCGGCTGGTCGGCCATCGGCGCCTGGAAGATGACCACCCGCGACGCCTGATCGGCAACGTCACTGAACTCCTGCACGCAGGACCGAGGAAAGGAAAACGCCAGCGGTCCGGTCCCGGGCCGGCTGGCTGGCGCCAGCCCCGGCGATCAGCATCCGGGTCAGGCCGATGGCAATGTCAAAGTGCCCGGCAAGCTCGAAGACCGTCCAGTGCGGCAGGTCCGGGTCAACCGGCACCAGCTTCGTCGGCAGCCGCCATTCATCATCTGACAGACCGGCGAACACCCGCCCCACCACCGCAAGTTCCGCCTCCAGCACAGAAATGGTGTCCTCATACGATCCCATGCCGTCGCGGCGTAATAGGTCGGGCTCGACCAGCAGCAAGCTGCCATGGACAGCAGCAGCAGACCGGCATCACAATGGCCCGAGTCCGCGAAGCCGCCGAAAGACTCCTTCGTCCGCTCGAATAAGCACCGAAGCACCTGATCTGTACAACCCTTCCAGGGAGTAACGAGTACCGGACAGCCGCTCCGACCGGCGGGTAGGTGCGCGCGGTTAGAAGGGCCTACCAGCGCGTCGGCGGCTTCCGCCTCGCGCGGCACGCACTCACGGGAGAGTGGCCCAGCCTGGATGCTTATGCACTATCGTCCGGCCACGGCAACGCACGGATCTGCCGCTCCTGGTGCGCGATTTCGGTCCGACGATCTTGCCGATGACGGGACTGGGGGCCACTTCGGCGGTCAGGGCTGAATTTGGCTCGCCGGTCCAGGTCATCAGGCCTGCCGGCCAAGAAGCCGCGGGATAGCTGGGCATCCGTGCGCCGCTGTGTCCATCCGGTGACTTCTGGCAGGGTCGGGTAGATGAAGCACAACAGGTCGGTCCCGCCAGTGACCGTCGTGCCCGTCCTGGCCTACCCGGATGTGCGGGCCGCGGTGGCGTGGCTGAGCGCGGCGTTCGGCTTCGCTGAGCGTACGCGGATCGGCGAGAGTCACCGGGCGCAGATGAGCATCGGCACAGATGGGGCAGTGATCGTCGCTGAACGCCGGGGCGGGACGCCAGCACCCGGCGATGGGGTGACGCACCTCATCCGTGTCCGGGTCGAGGACGTCAGTGCCCAGTTCGAGCGTGCCCGTGCACACGGAGCACGCGTGCTGGAACCGCCCACAGACCGGGAGTACGGCGAGCGGGACTGCACCTTGGAGGATGTGGCAGGCCATCGATGGCAGTTCGCCGAGACCGTGCGGGACGTGGCGCCCGAGGACTACGGCTGCAAGACCGTCGCGCCCTGGCCCGGCCGTCCTGGCGCCTGACTGCTTCACCGATCCCGCGGGACAGCGCGGGCGGCTTAACCGGCGGCTACGGCCATGCCCGTATCTGCCGCAATCTGCACGGCGGGCGTAGGCGCGGTCAATTTGCTGGTGATGTGAAGGAGCGCAGCAGCGCGGCCAGTTCGCGGTCGGGGCTTACATGCTTGCTGTAGAGAGGGCCGCAGGGCGTGGTCGCCAGGCGTATCGCAAGGGCCAGCAGATCCGGCACGGGGGTGTCACCGCGGTAGGCCTCGGCGAGGAAGGTGAACTCGTTCATGATTCCGACGACGCTGCGGTTCGCGGTCTTGGCGAGGCGACGGTCGCGCATCTGCCGCAGTTCCTCATCGATGACCGCCTGTGGGGTTCCGTGGGCGGCGAGCACCGCGGCGACTTGCCGCGGGAACCTGTCCAGCAAGGTCGCTGCGGGAGCCAGTGGCATCAGCACTGGCAGCAGCGTTGGTTCGTTGACGAACAGCGCGACTTGGGGTTTCCAGAACATGGCGGTGGCGTACCACTGGCCCATCAGGGTGGTGGCTCGTTCCCCTTCTCCAAGGGTGGGCGGGCCGATGCGGCCGAGCAGCTTCTTGGTCGCGCGCACGATCAGCACCGGCCCATCCTGCCCCAAGCCCAGGCCCGATGCCCCGCGGGACGCCGGTCAGTCTTCCTCGCCCTTGGGGGGACGGAGCATTGTATTGATGACGATCGGCTGGTGAACGTGACTCTTCTGCCGCGATTCGGGCGTGTTCAGGTTGGCAGGCGTGCTGCCCATAGTTCCTCGGCGGGCCATTGCTGGGCCCAGGCAGCGGTGGCGAGGTTGTAGTAGGGGTGGTCGGTGGCGCCCGGTGGGGTATAGAGCTCGTGGAGAGCCTCGATGGTGAAACCGGCTCCGTGCAAGATGGTGATCCAGTCCCCGTGGCCGGGGTGAAACTCCACGCCTCCGCCGGGGGAAGGCAGGCGGGCCACCTCAGGCTGGGGGTGCAGCAGTTCGGTCCCCGCTGGGCCGGAGCCGTCTGGCCGGCACATGGCGGACAGGACGCTGGTGGTGTGAAACACCAATCGGCCGCCGGGCCGCAGCAGCCGGGCGGCCTCTGGGACCCACCGGGCCGGGTCACACCACAAGCTCGCCCCGCACTCGGAGATCACCAGGTCAAAGCTGGCGCCGGGAAGCGGGACATCGGCGGCGTCTGCCTCGATGAGCGGGAAGATGATCCCGGACTGGCGCTGGCATTCGCGCGCGGTGCGCAACTGGGCGGGGGTTACATCCACGCCGACCGGCCGTGCACCGCGGCGGGCCAGCCAGGCGGAGAAGTACGCGGTGCCGCAGCCCAGCTCGATGACGTCCAGGCCCGCCACGTCGCCCAGGACGCCGACCTGGCGCTCCGGGATGTTGAAGATTCCCCAGGTGATCTCATCAGAGGCCCAGGCCCGGGCGGCGTGAGCTTGGGTGTACTCGGCGTTCGCATGGGTCCACATGTCGCGGTTGAGATCTGCCTCCCCGCCCATCGCCTGCCACTCATCAGCCATGCCGCGCCTCGTCGCCTCCAGCCCTCGCCACCGGCTGGCCGGCTGCCGGCACAACCAGCCGACCCCTTGATACAGGGCGCAGCCATCGCCGGGCCAGCCTGACCAGGCACCGGATTTCCGGCCCGCGAGGACCTCCCGCAAATCTGAACACACAGCGTGGCGGACGCCGAACGCACGCAGTCCCGCCGATCTGGACGGCCAGCTGACTCATGACGGTGTAGGCGGTGAGCGTTCAGATCTGTGTGATCTGCGCCCGGCGGTCATGGCTGCCCGGGGTCCGGCGATGCGGCGATGTCGCATGCCAGCGCCATCATGCGGGTGCTGAAGGATGGCCTGATCAGCATCTCCGCGGGCTGCCTGTCACCGGCCGCAGGTCGTGGCAATACCGGACATTCGGCCCTGCCGCTGGCGGGTGGGCCGCGGCGGTATGGAAGGGCAGGTGGGACCCTGGAGGACGCGGGGATGTGGGCCAGCAGCCGCACACCACGCAATCTGGATCCGCGAGAAGCCGGATGGGGTCCCACCTGCGACTGCCTGTTCAGCTTGGTCCTGCCTTTCCGGCTGCGACACCACATCCTCGGGTCAGACATCGCCGGGCGGGTGGAGGCGGCGGGCCGCAACGCGACGCGCTTCCGGCCAGGCGGGGACGTGTTCGCAGACATCCTCAGCTATTATGGGCGGGTTCGCGGAGTCCGTCTGCGTGCCGGAGACCGCACTGGCGCCGATGCCCGCCGGCATGACGTACGAGGAAGCCGCGGCCCTGCCCCAGGCGGGGGCCATCGCGCTGCAGGGCATCCAGGACAGGGGACAGGTCCAGCCCGGGCAGAAGGTGCTGATCAATGGCGCCGGCGGTCGCTCAGGCATGTACGCCATCCAGCTGGCCAAGCTGAACGGGGCCGGGGTCACCGGCGTGGACAACGCCGAGAGGCTGGGGTTCATGCGCTCACTGGGTGCCGATCACGTCATCGACTACACGCGGGACGACTTCACCAGCAACGGGCGCACCTACCACTTGATCCTTGATCTGGCCGCACACCGTCCGGCATCCGCCTGCAAGGGCTCGCTGATGCCCGGGGGACGTTATCTGTATGCCGGCGGCCCGGTGGCTACGCTCCTGCAGGTCGTGCTGATCGGGCCTGTGATCGGGCGAGCCGGGCAAGAAGATCCGGCTCCTGGCCGTCCGGCAAGGTGCGCAGCCCCTGGCGCCCATCGTCGGGCTCTGCCAGGCGGGAAAGCTCGCCACGGTCATCGACCGCCGCTACCGGCTGAATGAGGTGCCCGAAACGCTGCAGTATCTCGGCGGAGGGCACGCCAAAGGCAAGATCATCGTCATCCCCGAGTAGCCTCTGCCCACCATTACCGGCACCCCATGGCGCCGTCCCCGTGACCGGACAGCAACCGGGCTGCCGCTGGTGACGCCGCGTTGTGCACCGGGGTGCTCAGATAGCGGCTGGGGCGGGCAGGAAGTCGTCGGCGGCGCGGACCAGCATGGCAAGTTTGGCGCGCTGCGCCTGGCGGGTGATGGCGTTGCCAGCCACCGAGGTGGCAAAGCCGCACTGCGGACTGAGCGCAAGCCGTTCGGCATCAATGAACGAGCGCGCCTCATCGAGCCGGGCCTTGATCTGTTCCAGCGGCTCGATCCGTGAGGTCTTGGTGGTGACCAGGCCCAGCACCACCACCTTGCCGCCGGGGACCAGCCGCAGTGGGTCGAAGGTGCCAGAGCGCTCGTCGTCGTACTCCAGCAGCAGCCGGTCGGCGTGAACACCGCCGAACACCGGGGCGGCGATCGCGTCGTAACCGCCGGCCACTAGCCAGCGGCTGAGCTGGTTGCCGCGGCACAGGTGGAAGCCGAACGTGGCCGGGCGCCCCGCGTCGATGACCGCGTTGTCCAGCTCGATCCCATATCCCAGCCAGCGTTCCAGCGGCCAGCCCCGCTGCTCATAGAACGCGCGCCAGCCTGGGTCGATCAGCAGCGGGTAGTGCGGCGCATCCAGCTGGATATAGGTGCAGCCCAGCCGCACCAGTTCGGCGACCTCGTCACACAGCACCTGCACCACGTCGGCCAGGAACGCATCCAGCGTCGGGTAAGCGCCGGTGGACCTTTGCGGTGACCACAGGTTGGCGAACAGCGACGGGCTCGGCAGCGTGACCTTCGCCTGCCGGCTGGTGCAGCCGCGCACGAACGTGAACTCCTCCACGGCGAGGTTACGCCGCTTGCGCAGTGGCGCGATGACCGCCAGCTCCGCGGGCCGCGCGATCGTGGCATCACCCACCTCGGACGAATGCCACTCACCCCACAGCCAGGCGTTGACGTCCACGCCGGTGAAGCCCTCGCAGGCGGCGGCGAACTCGCTCTGGAAGGACTCGCGCCGCATCTCGCCATCATTGACCACCGGAAGGCCGAGTTCCTCCTGCAAGGCGACAACCTCGCGGACCGCCCGGTCCTCGGCCGCCTTCAGCCCAGCCGGCGTGAGCTCCCCCCGCGCGCAGGCTTCGCGCGCATCGCGCAAGAACTGCGGGCGCAGCAGGCTCCCGACATGCTCAACCCGCGCATTCACCGTCACGACGCCAAGCGTCCCACACCGCGCTATGCCACTCACCGGGCCCACACCGCTCGGCAACCGCGGCCGCATCCCGCCAGCGTTGTACAGCAGTACGAAGCCGCCATGGGACAACCCTGATCAAATCTCAATCAGGGCCGGCCCGGTCCCGTCCTCGCTCAGGACCCCGGCCGCTGGAATACCCCTCGCGGTGGGCGCGCCGGGCGCGTTCAAGGCGGGCGCGGAGGAAGGCATCACGCTGACTGATGGAGAAGGTCAGGGAGAACGCGCGCCGACCCGTCCGTTCTGCACGTACCCGCTCGATGCTGGCCAGGAAGCTGAGGATCCAGATCTGGCTGATATGCGCGCTACGAGCGGTCAGGGCAGGGTCGCTGCGATGTTTGCCGCGTAGACCTCGGATTGTTTTCCGCTCAGGTCCGGGTAGTCGCTGCCCCAGCTGGCCACGACGTCGGTGGGTGAGAGGCTGGACAGGCCGGTGGTGTCGCCCGGCCAGACCGCGCTGTCGCCGTAGTGGGTGGAGATCTGCGCGGGCCCGGACAGCCAGCCCCGGGTGAGGGAGAAGGCGCGCAGATACAGTGCATAGCCGGCCGGGTTGCTGTTAGACAGCCAGCTCACGTAGGCGATACCGCTGCCGCCGCCGGTCACCTCCATGATGTGGGGCACGTTGAGACGGTCGGGGGGTACCTGGATGGGTGCCGACCAGTGCGCGCCGTGGTCGGTGGAGTAGGACAGCCAGCCGATGTCGTTGGCGGACCCATCCGGGTTGGTGCCCTGGGTATCCCAGGTGGCGTAGAGGTTGCCGGCTGTGTCGATCCCGATGTCGCCGTCGATCCACCATTCCGACAGGGACATCGTCCCGGCCTGTGGTCCTACCGCCACCGGCGCGGACCAGGTCGCGCCGCCGTCGGCAGAGGAGGTGAAGTAGCTGTATGCCGGGTTCATCGTGAAGGTGGTGGCGCTGGTGATCTGGTAGCCCTGGTAGAGCACGTCGATGCGGCCGTCCGGCTCGACCACCAGCGGCGCGCTGTCCCCCCCGCTGGCGGGAAAGCCAGGGCTGATGTCGGACATCTTGCTCCAGGTCTTGCCGCCGTCGGTGGATTTCTGCATCACCACGTTGAGATCGCCGGTGGCGAACGCGCAACTGCCGCCCTTTGTGCAGATGTAGGTGATCGAGGTTCGCTCCGGGCCGTAGTCCCACGTCACGTAAACGGTGCCATCTGGGCCGACCGCGATGAAGTCACGGTCTCCCCAGTTCTTCGGATCCGGCGGGACCAGCGACGACGACTGGGAGAAGGTCATCCCGTGGTCGAACGAGGCGTCGACCACCGGGTAGTACTGGCTGTTGCGGGCGAGCATGAACGCGGCGTACACGGTGCCGTCCGGCGCCACCGCTATGGCCGGATCCCAGGTGTTGATGTTGGAGCCGACGGTGCCAGGAAGGTTGACCGGCGCTCCCCAGGTACGCCCGCCGTCGGTGGACCGGGCGACGGCGATCCCCTTGCAGCCCATCCATTCCTCATAGACATAACCCAGCTTTGGGTCGACCGCCTGCTCCACCTCGGCGTTCTGGCCGCCGCACATGCTGACATCGGTGATGGGGCCGACCTGGTAGGCCGCGGTCGGCCCGGCGCCCGTCGCAGCACCGGCCGGACCGGCGCCAGCGGTGCCCATGGCAGCGGCCACGGTGATCGCGCTCAGCGCGGTGACGACACGCAAGCTCCGCAGATGCCCAACCATTGCCCTACCTCTTTCGACCATCGGCCCCTACCTCTTCTGTCACCGGCCGTGCCGCATCCGGCCCCCGCGCAAAGCCTGGCCCCCCGGCATGATGGCGGGCAACCCTGTGCTGCCGCGGCACGCCCGCCTCCGGATGGAGCGCCAACCGGGCGACCACCTATTTGGCATCGTTCTACCGGTGACCGGGGATCATCAGGCGCTCCGGGCCGCATCCGGCCATCCCGTATCACCTCGGTCTGCCCGCACGCAAGCGCTCGCCGCAACCACAAGGTTCTCACCGCTGCGCCTGGCAGCTCGGCGGCCCGAACATCCCTGGCACCACCAGCACCTTCGGCGGAACCTCGGCGACCGAGTACGGCACCAGGCCGCTCAAGCTGGCTACCCCGACGTCGGCGGGCCGGTCTTCATCTACGAAGACTTCCGCGACATCCTGTCCACCAACCCCCGCCCAGCCAGCGGCTGATCCGGCTCACCGGCCTTGGGGGCGGCCGTTCCCCGGCTGCCCCCAAGGCGGCGGCCGGACTTGGTGAACTACTGCGTGATCGTCTCTGACGGGGCTGGCCTTAG